>JAEWNM010000254.1 GCA_023392755.1 Bacillota bacterium | reverse complement strand
ATTGAAAACACGCCCATTCTGGAAAACAGCAGAAAAATCCGCCGGATCATGACGGCGGGTTGAATGGAGGCAGCATGAAAAACGTGCAGATTCTGGTGTATGTTACCAACAACCCGGATAAAATTGTAGGCGGCGATCCACTGTGCCTTTGCATACCCGACGAGGCGGAAAAGCAGCAGACGCTGCTGGACATCAGCCGCGCGCTCAGGGCGAATGTGATTCAATTGAAAAATGGGGACTACATGATCGTGAACCAGGCGTAGCTTTTCTTTTTGTTTCACAGTGCTCACCGCCGCGGCGGGCGAGGATATAGGCCGTAAATTCCTTTTGGCATCAACTGAAAATACGCACGGACAGCATAAACATATCCGCCCGTATGGGATGATTGCAGGCGATGGTGCATACTGCATGCGGTTTACGCCAAACGTTCCCATAATCATACGCATAGTTCTAAATTTCGCATATCCTGTTCATGGTATGATAGATTTGGTGAAAAAACCGCTTCTGTTGCACATGGCCGTTCGGCCGGGCAAACGTAAACAGAATATTTTGACGGGGGAGAATTTCATGAGCAATTTGCTTGCCTGCGCTTGCGCCGTTGTACTATTGTTTGTGATCCTGTACGCCATCGGCATGAACCTCAAAAGAAGGCTCTCCCCCTCTCTGACGGCGCTTTCATATGTGCCGGCGGTATCATTGCTGCTTGTTTTGGTACAGCCCGCACCTGCCGGGCCGGATACGCTTTGGGCGTACATGCCTGTATACCTTATGCTGTTCCTGCCGGTGTATTTCCTGTACGCGGGCACGGTGCCGCAGAAGCTGTTTGTTTTTTTGTCCCAGCTTTTTGCGGGCCTTTTTGTATACCACATATCCTCCCAGGCGTCGCGCCTTTTCTTTGCTCCGCCCGGCAACGCGTATAACGCCTTACACCTTGGCATGCTGTGTGTCCTTGGCGGCCTGTACCTGTATTGGCTTAAAGCGGGCAGGCGGAAGCTTGACTGGGAGCGGCTTTCACGGGGCGGTGGCTGGGTCTGGGCTGTGTATGCTTTTGGCCCGTGCCTGGGCTGTGCGCTGCTGCCCGTGGTTCTTTGGTCGGGGACATATCATACGCCCCTCTTAACCGCGCTGTTGCTGCTGTTTGTGCTGTGGAGCGCCGCCGTGCTCATATTCGGCATTCTTGCCACCCTTGCCAAATCCCAGGCGGTCCTCGATCTGGAGCTTGCCAGGCGCATACTGGATGCCGGCGCCTCACAGTCGGCGGAATTTGCCAATATGGTGGAAACGGCGCGCATATTGCGGCACGACTGCAAGCACCACCTGCACGCGGCGCAGATGCTTCTGGAGACGGGGCGTGTTCAGGAGGCGCGGGAATATCTGCTGGCTTTTGGCACAAAATGCGATGCGGGCGCGTTTCCGGTGTTTTGCCTGAACCCGGCGGTGAACGCGCTGCTTATTGGCTATCAGCAAAGGAGCCGGAAGGAAGGCATCGATTTTTCCGCCGCTGTGGAGTTGCCGGAGAAACCGCCCATGGACCGCTTTGAACTGTGCTCGCTGCTGGGGAACCTGATGGAAAACGCGCTGGAGGCCTGCCGCGTAGCGCCGGAGGGCCGGCGCAGGATCACATTGAAGGGCGCACCTCAGGACGGCCGGCTGCTGATTTGCGTCAAGAACACCTTCGATGGGACAATCCTCAAGGAAGAAGGCCATATTGTAAGCCGCAAGGGGGTATCCGGCGGTCTTGGCATCAAGAGCATCCGCGCTATTGCCGGCCGCCACCGGGGCGAATATGTTCCCCAATGGGATGAGCACACCTTTACCGCAAGCGTGATGCTCAGGTTATAGGCCGCTTAACAGGGAGCGGGTGCTCTGGCTATTTCAGCCACACGGCTTTGTTGACGATGTGGGTATAGCTTTGGATCAGTTTGACCACCTTTACCGATACATTGGCGTCCGCATAATCGTCCGGCATGGCCGCGGGCTCCTCCCGCATGGAAGAGGCGAGTGCGACAGCCTGCTCCACATCCCCGGTCTTGATACCGCCGATGACCAGCGAGCCCTTGTCCAGCACCTCCGGCCGTTCGGTGGAGGTGCGTATCAAAACGCCGGGAAAATGCAGCATGGCGCTTTCCTCCGACAGCGTTCCGCTGTCGGAAAGCACGCAGAAGCTTTCCATTTGCAGCTTATTGTAGTCGGAGAAGCTGAAGGGTGTCATATTCTGAACCAGGGGATGAAACGCAAAAGCCCTCTTTTGAATAAACTTCATGGAACGCGGATGGGTGGAGTAGATGACGGGCATCTGATATGTTTCCGCGATATGGTTGATGGCCGTCATAAGCGCCGTGAAATTGCTTTCGATGTCTATGTTTTCCTCCCGGTGGGCCGATACAAGAATGTACCGGCCGGATGTCAGGCCAAGCCGCATCAGCACATTGCTGCTTATAATTTTTTCCCTGTAGGCGTTGAGCACTTCCTGCATGGGCGAGCCTGTGACAAACACCGTCTTTCCGTCAATGCCTTCCGATATCAGGCAGCGTCGGCTGTGCTCGGTATAGGGCAGGTTGACGTCCGCGATATGGTCAACGATCCGGCGGTTGATCATTTCGCTGACATTCATGTCCCAGCAGCGGTTGCCGGCCTCCATATGAAAAATGGGTATCTTCAGCCGTTTGGCGGATATGGCGGAAAGGGCGGAATTGGTATCTCCCAGAATCAGTACGGCGTCCGGCTGCTCCTTTTGCATTACGCCGTAGGATTTGGCGATGATATTGCCCATGGTTTCGCCAAGGTCATGGCCTACGCTGTCCAGATAGTAATCCGGCTGACGCAGGTCAAGGTCTTCAAAGAACACTTGGTAAAGCGCGTGATCCCAGTTTTGCCCCGTGTGGACAAGGATGTGGTTCAGATACGTATCCGCGCATTTGATCACGCGGGACAAACGTATAATTTCCGGCCGCGTGCCCAGAATGGTCATGAGCTTGAGCTTTTGCGCCACGCTATACCTCCATATAATACGTGTCCGGCTTCAGCGGGTCATAGTTCTCGCTGGTCCACATCACCACCGCCATTTCGGTGCTTCCCAGGTTCAAAATGCTGTGGGCATAGCCCGGCGGGATATCCACCGCTTCCGGCGCTTCTCCGTTTACATGATATTCCAGTACGCGCGTATCGCCTGCCTTGCGCAGGCGAATCACGCCCTGGCCTGATATGGCAATGAATTTCTCGTTCTTTGTATGGTGCCAATGGTTGCCCTTTACGGCGCCGGGTTTGATGATGTTTATGGAAAACTGGCCCCGGTCCGCCGTTCGGAAAAGCTCCGCAAAAGAACCGCGGTGGTCGGCGTGCACCGTCAGGGCGCGGCTGAATCCATCCTCCGGCAGGCAGGATAGGTAGGTGGCGTACAATGCCCTTGTAAAGGGATCCCCCATATCGGGCAGGGAATGTGCCTCCCGGCCTTCCCGAAAGGAGACAATCAACTCCGCCACCCTGCCCACCGTCACCTCATGCACCGGCTCCACGGAGCAATACGGGCCCTTTTCCCGGGCGGTTCCCTGCATGGCGCTTTTGAATTCGGCAACCACATCGTCCACGTACGTCAATTGAAGGCGTGCGCCGGGATCATGTATGGCAATGGGCAGGCCGCGGGCCACGCTGTGGCAAAACGTAGCCACTACGCTGTTGTAGTTTGGCCGGCTCCATTTTCCAAATAGGTTTGTAAGCCGGTAAACATATACCGGCACGTTATGCGCCTGCCCATAAGCGAAAAGCAGGTCTTCCGCCGCTTTTTTGCTTTGTCCGTAGGGTGTGTCCATGGCCGCCTGTATGGAGGAGGCGTATACGATTGGCGCTTTGCTCATACATCCGGCAAGCGCTTCCAGAAGCCGCTGGGTAAAGGCCGCGTTTTCGCTGTATTGCGCCATATCATCCGGACGGTTCACTCCGGCCAGGTGGAATACAAAGCCGCATTCCCCGGCGTATGCATGTAGCAGCGCCGGGTCGGTATCCACATCGTAGGGCAGCAGCTGTATGCCCTCCAGGCGTTCAAGCGTGGCGGACAGGTTTTTCCCAAGAAAGCCTTTTGCGCCGGTAATCAATGCTTTCATACAAACATTCTCTTTCATAAAAAGCGGAACGGAGGCCGTTTGCGCCTTGATGTCCCTGAATTACAGTGAATGCAAAAAATGCTGTCGATGTGCATAAAGGAGGTCTGTCAATGAAACGGCGAACCCTGGTGCTTGCGCTGGCATGCATTCTTGCGCTGCCTCCCCTTTTGGTACATGGCGCTGTTTGGGAGGAACCGCCCCGAAACATTGCCGCGTTGCTGCTGGGAATAGACCAAGCGGAGGGCGAAGCGCGCAGTGCCGACGCCATCGTGCTTGCCGTCATGCGCTTGGACACCGGGGCGGTGAAGCTGGCCTCCATCCACCGGGACGTATGGACGGAAGGGCCGGAGGGCGGCCCAGCAAGGCTTGGCATGACCACCGCGCTTTTGGGGCCGCGGGCTACGCTGGAGGCGGTCAACACACTCTTCGGGCTGAAGGTGGAACATGTTGTATCGGTGGATTTGTCGGGCATGGAAAAGATAATCGACGCGCTGGGCGGCATTGAAATCAACATTCTGGAAAGCGAACAGGGTATTGTCATGCCGGACGGGAAGACAAACGCATTCCAGAAGGCAGGATTGCAGACGCTTTCGGGCGCACAGGCGCAGGCCTATATGAAGGACCATACAGGGGAGGAGAAGGGCCAGGGCGTCACCCACGTAAGCCGTGTGCTTGACGCCTGTGTGCGAAAGGGCGTCGCGATGGGCTTTGACCCCTTGATGGAGCTGATTTCGGAATTGTTGGACTATGTGGAGACGAACATGACCTTGATGGATATGATGGAGGCTGCGCTTTCCGCCATGTCCGTGCCCATTTCGGGCATGGAAGCCCGGCAGTTCCCAATGGACGGCCGCGAAGAGATGCGCGATAAAGAAACCGCCGTGCATATCGTTGACAGCACGGCGGAAAAGCGGGCGATACATGCATTTTTGTATGGGCAGCCGACCGTGCCATAGACGGCCGTTCTACAGGCATTCTTCCAAAATCGCCAGCACATCCTGCCTATCAAACGCGATGGGATTGTTGTCCATCCGCCCCGCGGTGAAGGACAGGTCCGCGATGGCCGGCAGATCGCCGCGGCCAATGCCCAGGGAGGAAAGGCGCAGCGGCCACGTATGCTCCGTAAGGCGGCAAATCCAGCTTGCAAACCCGCCGTCCTTTTCAAACAGGGCGTGAATGGCCTGTATCTGGGGCACAGCTTCTTCGTTGCGCCTGAGTACGCTGCCAAGCGTAACGGCCGCCGCATATCCGTGGGGCAGGCGGTGCAGTATCGTCAGCGGATAGGATATGGCGTGGCAGGCGGTGGTGCGGGTGATGGAGAAGGCGAGCCCGGCAAGCAGCGCGCCAAGGCACATGTCCCTGCGAACAGCCGGGTTTGAAGCTTCTTCCGGGCTTGACG
>JAEWNM010000034.1 GCA_023392755.1 Bacillota bacterium | reverse complement strand
CTGTTTCCCTGATGAACCGGACGATTTTGACAGCCCGCTGCCACGTATCCACAACGCTGCCGCTGTGCTGCCGGGGACTGCCCTTAAGCCTGAACGCCAGATGCAATTTCCCCTGATCATCCCGTGTCAGGCCCAGGTTTGCCTGAAGCCTGCTTCCCCATATGCTAAGAACCAAAGCGCCGGATAGGTGCCTTCCCGCCGCCACATCCAGCCTCAGGTGCAGGGGGGTGATGAGCAAAGCGTATACCGCCATGAAAACGCCTAAAAATGTCATGGCCCGCCCCCTCCACTGGTCAGCCGGATGTTTGACCGCTAAAAATTCAAGCGGAACAAAATCTATTGTTGCCTCGCCGGCAAATCTTCATTCCAATGAAAGTAAAGCGGCAGGCAAAATTGCCTGCCGCTGTTTTGCGTTATACTTTTTGGAGAGTGTCAGCCCTGGGGCCCAGCTTCCACGACTTCCTTGGGCATATTGGAGTACTTCTCAAAGTTCTTGCGGAACAGGCCTGCCAGCTTCTTGGCGGTCTCGTCATACGCGGCCTTGTCCGCCCATGTCTTTCTGGGAGCAAGCACATCGTCAGGCACGCCGGGGCAGGTGGTGGGCACCAGCACATTGAAGTTGGGATCAAGCACAAACTCGCTCTTTTCCAACTCGCCGTTTAGGCAAGCGGTGACCATGGCACGGGTCAGGGGCAGCTTCATGCGCTTGCCGCTGCCGCTGGCGGGGCCGCCGGACCAGCCGGTATTTACAAGGTACACGTTGGCGCCAAACTCGTCGATGCGCTTGCCCAAAAGCTCCGCATAGCGGGTTGCGGGCAGGGGCAGGAAGGGTGCGCCAAAGCAGGTGGAGAAGGTGGCCTGGGGTTCGGTAACGCCGCGCTCGGTGCCTGCCAGGCGGGCGGTGTAGCCGCTGACATAGTGGTACATGGCGGCTTCACGGGTGAGCTTTGACACGGGGGGCATTACGCCAAACGCATCGGCGGTCAGGAATATCACGGTCTTGGGATGTCCGCCCACGCCGGGGATCACGGTGTTGGATATGAATTCCACAGGATAGCCCACGCGGGTATTTTCCGTGAGGGAATCGTCATTGAAATCCAGTTCCCGGGTCTCGGGATCGTAGACCACGTTTTCCACCAGCGCGCCGAAACGGATGGCGTTGTAGATCTCGGGCTCATGCTCCTTGGAGAGGTTGATGCACTTGGCGTAGCAGCCGCCCTCAATGTTGAAGATGCCGTCCTTGGACCAGCCGTGCTCGTCGTCGCCGATGAGGTAGCGGTTGGGGTCGGCGGACAGGGTGGTTTTGCCGGTGCCGCTCAGGCCGAAGAACAGGGCGCTGTCGCCATCCTTGCCGATATTGGCGGAGCAGTGCATGGAGAACACATCCTGCTTGGGCAGGAGATAATTCATAACGGAGAAGACGCTCTTCTTCATTTCACCGGCATACTGGCTGCCGGCCACGATGACCAGCTTCTTTTCAAAGGAAACAATGATGGCCGCCTCGGTGCGGACGCCGTCAATTTCGGGAACGCACTTAAAGCCAGGCGCCGCGATAATGGTGAAATCGGCCTTGTAGTTGGCCAGTTCCTCGCTGGTGGCGCGCAGGAGCAGCTGATGCATAAACAGGTTCTGGCTGGCCAGTTCATTGACCACCCGGACGCCGATGCGATAAGCAGGATCGGCCCCGGCAAAACCGTCGAATACGAAAAGCTCCCGGTTTTGCAGATAAGCGCACATTTTGCTATAAATAGATTCGAATTTTGCCTGTGTGATGGGCATATTCACTTTGCCCCATGCGATTTCGTTATGGATGCTGGGCTCGTCCACAATAAAGCGGTCCTCCGGGGAGCGGCCGGTGTACTTGCCCGTATTCACCAGCAGTGCGCCGGTGTTGCTCAATACACCTTCCTTGCGCTCGAGCGCATGCTCCGTTAGCTGGCCGACAGTCAGGTTGTAATACACAGCCGTGGGATGATACAGACCAAGATACTCCAGGTTCAAGCTCATGATGTCACCCTCCAATGCTTAATATGGCCGCACCGCATGATCGTTGTGCGGCGTTTTGCCAGTACGGGCAAAACAAAACAATTTAGCCCTAATTCTAATGATTCGGTATGCACCTTTGCTTTTCCTGCCATCGTTAAAAATTTATTTATAAAAATTATACTGCTTTTCTGCGAAGAAAGCCTGCCGTTTGGCAGGCTGCTTATCACAACAAATGTAACATCGTTCCCTTGCAAATGCAATATCGCTATCGTATCCGGCCTGTATCAGGCAAAAAGTGCAGCTTTAAACAAATCCAGATTCATCTTTGAAGGCGACTCGCACATGCTTTGCGATGCCCCTCCCGTCAGGCAGGCGCCTTGCCATCGACATAGGCGTTGGCCAGGGCGGCAAAAGCGTTCAGGTCAAGCGTCTCTCCCCGGACACGTTCATCCAGGCCGCAAGCAGACAGCATGTTCTCCGCGGCCTGCCTTGAAAGGGAAAGAGCGGCCTGAAGGTTGTTGAGCATGGTTTTACGGCGCATCAAAAAGGCGGCTGAAGCCACACGGAAAAAAGCATCCGCATCCTTAACACATACCGGCGGCTTCTCGCGGAATGGCATTACGACGAATGCGCTGTCCACCTTGGGCGGCGGGGTGAAGGCGGCGGCCGGGACGATTCTCGCCACGAACGGCTCGCAAAAATACTGCGCCCTCACCGCCAGCATGCCGTATTCCGGCGTACCGGGCCGCGCCATCACCTTGTCGGCGACTTCTTTTTGCACCATAACGGCCAGGCGTGTTACAGGCAGCCTTCCACCCAGAAGCAGCGTCAATAAGGGCGATGTAATATAATAGGGAATATTGGCTACCACGCAAAAGGTTTCCCCAAGCGGTCTCACCACATTCAGCAAATCCGCGCGCAGCACATCCCCCTGAATCACCTGCACATTATCAAAAGGCGCAAGCGTGACGCGCAAAATGGGAAGCAGCGCCTCATCCAGTTCCAGAGCAATCACGCTTTTGCACGCCTTTGCCAGAAGCGCCGTCATGCTGCCGCTTCCGGGGCCGATTTCCAATACGCCGTCCTCCTTGGTGATGCCTGAAATATCCACCAAGTCCTGCAAAAGCGCCTCATCATATAAAAAATGCTGACCCAGGCCCTTTTTGTAGCGGAATTGGCTGTCGCGGATCGCCTGCTTTGCCTTGCTCAAGTCCATTCTCCTTTATAAAACGCGCCGTTTACACGCAGTTTTTTCCATGCTATACTACATCTATTGGTACAGTTCCTGGCAAAACGGGAGGTTGTTGATGATGTCCGAGCAGCAAAAAACACGGGAAGCCGCCAGCACCTTCGCCTGCCCCGGCTGCGGCGGCCGGGCCGTCTTTGATCCTGAAACCCAAAACCTGAAATGCCCCTACTGCGGCGCGGAAACGCAGATTGAGAAAATCGTCGAGCAGCCGCAGGAGTACGATATCCATGATGCGCCCTCCGACAGCCAGAAGGACTGGGGCGTCGGCGTCCGGGTCATACGCTGCCAGGGCTGCGGGGCGGAAACGGTTCTGGAGAAAAACGCCACGGCAGATTTGTGCGCCTTCTGCGGAAGCCCCCATGTACTTGACGACCAGTCGGAGGCGGGCATTGCGCCCGAAAGTGTCATCCCCTTCCAGGCGACGCAGGATCAGGCCGTGTCATCCTTCCGCAAATGGCTGAACAGGCGCTGGTTCGCGCCTTCCAAGGCCAAGCGCATGGCCACGCTGGGCAAAATCGCCGGCGTATACCTTCCGCACTGGACATATGATGCGGAAACAACTTCCGTCTATACCGGCCAGGCGGGCCACCATTACTACGTGACCGTGCCCGTCACCGTCACCCGCGACGGCAAGCAGGTCACCGAAATGCGCCAGGAGCGGCGCACCCGCTGGACACCCACCAGCGGCATCGTGCGCAACGATTTTGACGATGTGCTGGTAGCCGGCAGCCGCCGGCTGGAAGAAGGCCTTTTGTCCCGGGTACGCCCCTACGACCTGCAAAAGCTTTGCCGGTATCAGGCCGGGTTCTTAAGCGGGTTCATCAGCGAAAAGCCATCCGTCACCCTGAATGAAGGCTGGGAAACGGCGCAGGAAGAAATCGACGCCGCCATGCACGATTTGGCCCGTGACGATATATTGAGCCGCGCGGACGAAGCCCGGGTGACCAGCCTGCGCTCCGAACACCGCAATATCCGCTACAAGCTGACGCTGCTGCCCATGTGGCTGTCCTCCTTCACCTACCAGGCCAAGGTGTTCCATGTCCTCATCAACGGACAGAACGGCAAGGCCGGCGGCCAGGCCCCTGTAAGCCC
>JAEWNM010000013.1 GCA_023392755.1 Bacillota bacterium | reverse complement strand
TCCACCAGCATAGGCGCAAGGCCCATGGAAGGCTCATCCATCAACAACAGCGCCGGCTCGCTCATCAGCGCCCTGCCGATGGCCAGCATTTGCTGCTCGCCGCCGGAGAGCGTGCCGCCGCGCTGGCGGCAGCGCTCCTTCAGCCGTGGGAAGGTGGTGTATACCCGCTCGAAATTGCCGGCGATTTTTTTTACATCCTTCACGCGGAACGCGCCCATTTGAAGGTTTTCCTCCACGGTGAGCTGGGGAAATATCTTCCGTCCCTCCGGCACCTGGGCGATACCCAGACCCACCACCTCGTGGGCAGGCAGGCGGCTGATTACATTCCCCCTGTACGTAACACGCCCGGAAGCAGGCGTAAGCTGGGAGGAAATGGTGCGCAGCGTGGTGGATTTTCCGGCGCCGTTTGAGCCGATAAGCGTTACGATTTCACCGTGCTTGACATCAAAGGTGATATCCCGCAGCGCGTGAATCTTGCCGTAGAAGGTGTTCACCCCCTCCAAAGCAAGGATGATGTCATCGCTCATGGCAGCACCTCCAAATCTGCAAGATCGTCAAGGTCGTCATCCTTGTCTTCAGCGCCCAGGTAGGCCTTGATAACCTTTTCGTTACTGCGTATCTCATCCGGTGTGCCCTCGGCAATCTTCTCGCCGTAATTGAGAACCGTGATCCTGTCGGAAAGGCCCATCACCAGCTTCATATCATGCTCAATGAGCAGTATGGTGGTGTTCATATCAGTGCGCAGGCGAAGGATAAACCGCTTCATCTCTTCCGTTTCCTTGGGGTTAAGCCCCGCCGCAGGCTCATCCAGCATCAATAGCTTGGGCTCGATGGCCAGGGCCCTTGCAATTTCCAAACGCCGCTGCTGGCCGTAGGACAGGTTTCTGGCCAGCTCCCCTTCCTTGCCGGAAAGCCCCACATACTCCAGCAGGGAAAGCATCTTGTCGTAGGCCTCCCGCTCCTCCCTGCGCATCCTGGGCAGACGGAAGATGATTTCGGCGATATTGGCCTTCATGTTCATGTAGCGGCCTACAAGTATATTTTCGGCCACCAGCATGTTCTGGAACAGGCGGATGTTTTGAAACGTACGGGCGATTTTGCAGGCAGCCACCTTCTCCGGCGTGAGCTTTACAAGGTTGTGGCCGTCAAACCTGATGGTGCCGCTGTCCACGGGGTAATAGCCGCTGATCATGTTGAAAAATGTGGTCTTCCCAGCGCCGTTGGGACCGATGACGCTGACGATTTGATTCTTCTCCATGGAAAAGTCAACGCTGTTGATGGCTGTCAGGCCGCCGAAGTTTTTTGTAAGGCCCTTCACTTCCAGCAAAGGCATGCTACTGGCCTCCCTTCACAGCGGCCTGGGATGCGTCATCCTCCGCGGCCTTTGTTTTCAGGCCAAGCCTTTTTTTGATTTGCAGCACACGCTTTTCGGGCAAAAGGCCGTTGGGGCGGAAGATGCACATGAGTACCAGAATCAGGCCGAAAATCAGCCGCTCATACTTGGCGGGGTTCAGCCAGACCGGCAGGTTCAAGACACCTGAAGTGGTCAGGTTTGTCAGCCAGTCAGACACATCCTTCAATATCTGCAATTGCAGGACCACCACAGCCAGCGCGCCGACAATGACGCCCTTGATGTTGCCTGTACCGCCCAAGATCACCATGCAGAGGATGACAATGGATTCCATAAAGGTAAAGCTGGTCGGATCGATGAATTTCTGCTTCGCGGCGAAAACCACACCCATCATGCCGGCCAGCGCGGCGCCGATGGTGAAGGAAAGAAGCTTCATGCGGACCACCGGGATGCCCATGGTGCGGGCCACCAGCTCATCCTCCCTGATGGCCACCCAGGCGCGGCCGATGCGGGAGTTTTGCAGGTTGCGCACCACGATGACAGTGAGCACAAACAATATCAGCACTACGCCATAGTAGTACACTGGACGATCCAACGCAATGCCAAACAGCATGGGCGGCTGGATGGGCGTGATGCCCATGGGGCCGTTGGTGAAGTTGACAGGCTTGTTCAGGTTATTGAACAGCAGGCGAATAATCTCCGCAAAGCCCAGCGTCACCACAGCCAGATAGTCGCCTTTCAAACGGAGCACAGGCAGGCCCAGCAGAAAGCCTACGATGCCGGACACCACCAGCGCGATGATCAGGAAAAGCCAGAACCAGTTGCCCGACAGGGGAAATCCGCCGGAGGGAAGGAAATTGTTTGCCTGGCTGGAGGCAAAGATGGCGTATGTATACGCGCCAACCGCGTAAAACGCCGCATAGCCCAGATTCAAAAGGCCTGTAAACCCCACCACGATGTTCAGGCCCATGGACAGAATGGCGTAAATGCCAATCATGGTGATGACGCTGGAAAAGATGCCGGAGGACGTGCCCACGATGGGCATCACCACCGCCAGGTCTACCGCCGCCAGCAAAAGGCGCGCCCAGGCGGGCAGCTTGATACGGTTCAAAAACAAAAGAGATGCAAGGAAAAATATGAAGGCTGCCTTGCTGCCGGTGTCGATGAGCAGCCATATGGGCGCCGCCGCAATGGCGATGGCCTGCAGCACAAAAAAAACGGTTTCCTTTGGGGTCAATTTGCCCAAACGGTAGGAGGCGGCATCCGCCCTGATGGATTTTATTATTCCGGCCATGCTACACCTTCTCTCCCACAGGCTTGCCGAGCAGGCCGCTGGGCTTGAAAATAAGGATCAGAATCAGGATGGCGAAAGCCAGCACATCCTTGTATTCCGAGCCGAACACGCCGCCCGTGAGCGCGCCCAGGAAGGCCGCGCCAAACATTTCGATCAGGCCCAGAAGAACGCCGCCCAGCATTGCCCCGGGTATCTTGCCGATGCCGCCGAACACCGCGGCGGTAAACGCCTTCATGCCCAGTATGAAGCCGGAGTAGGGCGAAATGGAACCGTATTGGATGGAAAAAAGCGTACCGGCAGCGCCGCCCATGCCCGCGCCGATCAAAAAGGTAAGGGAGATCACCTTATCCACATTGATGCCCATCAGTTGAGCCGTTCCCCTGTCCTGGGCCACGGCCCGCATGGCCTTGCCCCACTTGTTCCTGCTCACAAACAACTGCAGTGCCAGCATGATAACAAGGCATATGCCCACGATGTAGAGTGTTTTTTCAGGAATGACCATGGATTCCGTAATCTGAATACGGTGTTTGAACAGGGTCGGCGCATACAGGTAGAAGTTACCGTTCTTGGCAACTTCCACCATGCGGACCACATCCTGCAATATGAAGGAAACGCCGATGGCCGATATGAAGGGGACCAGCTTGGGCGCACTGCGCACGGGCTTGTAGGCGATGCGGTCCACCGCCACGCCAAGGGAGCCGCTCAAAACCATGGCCGCCAGCATGGCGATAAGTAACGCCACCGTGGGGGAC
>JAEWNM010000298.1 GCA_023392755.1 Bacillota bacterium | reverse complement strand
TCCTTCTTATAGGCATCCATCACCTTGTGGTGGTGTGCAAAGAGCAACACCTTTTCCCCGGCCTCTATAAGCGCCCGCACAAACTGGCAGACATACGGCGCTTTGGCCAGGCCCGTTGCCTGCCGCTCCTCCTGGGATATCTGCTCCTCCAGAATGGCCCGCTGGGACGCGGTCAAATCCGAGTCCGTCTCCCAGTGGAGCAGCTTCTCCAGCACGGGCTGCAAAAGCTGGCGGTATACGGCATCGTCGGCGTCAATTTCCTGTACCAGCCGCCGCTTGGGCGGCAGCTCCGGCAGCACCTCCCGCTTGGTGCGGCGCAGCATCAGCCCTTCCCGGCGCAAATGCTCCCCCAGCAGCTCCGGCTTGACCACCACCGCATTGCCGTAGCCATAACACCATTCCCGGGAAAAGCTCTCCCAGTCCCCCAGGAAGTGAAAATCCAGAATGTTTACCACATTCCATATTTCACCCCCCTTGTTGTAAATGGGCGTGCCGCTCAGGCCGATAACCTTGTCCAATGCCGATGAAAGCAGGCTGGCTGCCGAATATTTTTCCGTACCGCTGTGCCGCAGCTCCTGAATCTCATCAAAGACGGCCGTCTGAAAATGAAGCTCGGGCAATTCCTTCTTCCAGCCCCTGAGCAGCAGATAATGCATAAGGTAAATATCGGCCGGCGGCAGCGGATAGGGTTTCAGCCCTTTGATGACATGCACCGTGGGCTTTCGTCCGTCAATGCGCAAAAAGCGGCCTGTCTCCGCCTCCCAGTTGCGGATGAGATGGGCGGGAGGAACAATCAGGGCGGGAAAAGCCCGCGTCGCTGACAGCCAGGCCAGCGCCTGCACCGTTTTGCCAAGCCCCATTTCGTCCGCCAGCAAAGCCCTGTCATTTTGCAGCAGGAAAGCCAGCCCGCGCTGCTGGAAAGGGCGCAGCTCCCCCGCAAAGCTTCCCTCCGGAGGCTGGGCGCTTTCCGGCATACGCCTCGCGGCTTCCCGGCGTAGCGCGTAATCCCTGGCATCCGCCAAGGCTTCCTGCCATCGCTTTTCATCCTGCGCCTTGACGGTAAGGGGATAGCGCAGCATCAGCCAGTGCAAATCGCCCACAACGCGCCGGTGGGCGGTGAATCTTGCCTCCCCACGGCCGTGGCCCGCGCTGCCGGGAAACAGCCGCTTCGCCAACTCTGTAACGCAAGGCTCTCCCCTTACAACCCAGCAGCGGGCGCGCTTGTTGTAGGACAGCGTGCCGTACACATGGCCGTCCGCAACGGCGGGACGCAAATATGCAGGCAATTGCTCCTGTGTGCCGGGCGTTATGGTGCTTTCTTCCCGCTGACTCAAAGCGCGATCCCCCACAAGCGGTTTATGGACAAGGTTACGCAGGGTTTGCCCAGTATTTCCCCCGGCAGGTCCGCCGCACGCTCCACCAGCACCACCAGGGATTCAATGCGCGGGCTCCCCGCATACCGTTCCAGCTGGTGCAAAAGCTGCCTGCGTTCAGGCTTGCCCTTTTTCACCTCAATGCCCACCGTATCCGCCAGAAAATCAATGCGGCACCTGGGCGCAAGGCGCACCTCATGAAGAAATGGGATGCCCGCCTCCCTGAGGGCGCTGGCCGCCAGCGCATGCAGGTCGTATTCACCCTGGCAAAAAGGCGCGCGCAGCCGCATCAGGGCCCGCGTGACATCCATAAGCCGATTCTCCATGATTTCCCTCCCATGCGCATAGGTGTATTGTAACACGTGCCAACGGCACGCGCAATTGCCCCGCGTGTGCGTATGTATGTAACAATTTAGCTGAAAACAGCATGATCCGGCGCATTGGGTTGCAAACGCCGTTCGTTTTTTGTATGATAAACCCGGTTATGCCTTTCACCTGCAAGGAGGTCTTTCATGCAACGTTTCCGTTTTGCCGCCGTGCTGGCGTTTTTGCTGCTTGCTTGCACCGTGCTGTCCGCCCTTGGCGAAGGCGCTTTGGAATGGGTCGATCCGCCGGCTACCATCCGCCCCGGGAAAGCCATCCGCCTGAGCTTTTCCGCCTCCCTGGCGGGAGACGCCGACATTCTTGTCAAGGATCAAGCAGGCGCTACGGCTGCCGTTCTCGCGGAAGCTTTCCCCGCGAAAGCAGGTCTCAACAACATTACATGGGATGGGTTCTCCTACGGCACCCCTCTTGCCACAGGCGCATACGAGCTTCAGGTGGTTCAGGGGACAGCGGCGGCCATAGCAGCGGTGAACATCGGAGATATAAGCCCAGCGATACTGTCCGCCTTCCCCAGCGACACGCATCTGGCCCCCGGCACCGGCTGGCACATGACTGTGGAGACAAACATCGCGGCCACGCTGGCCATGAAGCTTGTTCTGGATTCAGGCGACACTGTCCTGTACGAGGCGCTTGTTCCGGCCGGCACCCACGAAATTCCCTGGGATGGCGCTGCCGGCGGCCAGACCCTTCCCCCCGGCAGCTATGTTGTAAGCCTTTCCCTTACGGATGACAAGGGCTTTTCCTCCAACGGGGAGCAGTTTCCCGTCACATTGGAGGAGCCGTCCCAAGCCACGGCCGTGCCGGATGATGTTGCGATGGAGGGTGGCGGCGACAGCGGCAGCAACAACAGCAGCAACAGCGGCGGCAACGTTGTCTTCCACTCCCCCGCTGATTTCAGCAGCCATACATGTAATCACGAATCCTGCTTTTTTACCCTGCCCATGGGCGTTATGGACGAGGCCGCCATCTGGGAGGCCATGATGCAGCCCATGACGGTGGTCAAGGGCGAGCAGCGCCAGGTGGTGAAAGTGTATGCCGAACCATCCAAGGAGTCCGAGGCCGTGGGCGAAGTGACCTGCGACTCCCAGGGGCTGCACGTTCTGGAAACGCTGGACAATGGCTGGACGCTGGTGGAAGCGTATTCCAGCTCCATCCACTCAAGCAAGATAAAAAACTGGGCCGGTTTCTTTTCTGGATACATCGAAACCTCCCGGCTGGAAACAAAGCAGCCCAACCAGAAATACGGATTGCTGCTGGACAAGCTTACCCAGCGGATGTACGTGCTCCAGGAAGGGAAGATCATCACGGAAATGCTGATTTCCACGGGCCTTGTCAACAAAAAGCAGCCCTATAACGAAACCCCCGCCGGTGAATTCATGATCGTGAGCCGGACGGGAGGCTTCTGGTCGGGCAACATGTGGTGCGACATGGCGCTGCGCGTCAACGGCGGCATACTGATTCACGAAGTCCCCTGCCTCATCGACGGAGACGTGCGTGACTACGGGCCTTTTGAGCGGGTGCTGGGTCAAAAAGCCAGCCACGGCTGCATCCGGGTGCAAAGGGAATTGAGTCCCGAGGGCATGAACATGCGCTGGTTGTGGGACAACATGAAAATCAATACACGGGTTTTCATCTGGGACGATGTCGGCAGAAATATTCCCATCCCCGATGCCGCCATGCCCTTGTATTACAACCCAGACGGCGGCCAGTACTATCACAGCGACGCTTACTGCAAAAGCGTCAAGGACAGATACCTGCCGCTTACCGGCTTCACCTACGGCGAACTGGAAGACTCCCCTTACGGCAAGCTGACCGCCTGCCCCTCCTGCACCCCGCCCAAACGGGTGTCGGAAATTGAGGCACTGAACGCCGGAAACAGGTAATATGCATACAAAAGCCGCTTTCCTTCACATTAGAAAGCGGCTCAGACCATCAAAAAGCCCAGGGAGGTATCGGAGGGCCGAAGTCCTCCGATTCTAGATCGCAAACCAGCGACATGTGCGGTGGTTTGCGTGGGAATTTTGAAAAAATTCCTTCCTTGCCCGAGCAAACGGTCGCAAAAGGCGCAGCGTTTTGCAGTGCAGCGAGGGAAAAACTCAACAA
>JAEWNM010000272.1 GCA_023392755.1 Bacillota bacterium | reverse complement strand
CCACCATCTTGTACACAGGCAAGCGCGGATTGCTTATATCACAACCGCTTATACGCCGGATCGCCGCATCCGGATAACCGTACCTTTTTGCCTGAAGATACGTTTCTTCCGTCAGATTTCCCCGCGCAAGAAGCTTTTCCATAGCCAGCAGGTTCTGAACCTTATTGAGGAAGAACAGGTCAATTTGCGTAAGCTCGTTCAGCGCCTTAAGCGGTACGCCCCGGTCGATGGCCTCATACAGCGCAAACAGCCGCTCGTCGGTGCTGTTTCCGATAAAGGCCAGCAATTCTTCTGTGGAAAGGGCCGCCAGCTTTTTCATGCGCAGCGTGTCCTGAGATATCTCAGCACCCCTCACCGCCTTCATCAGCGCCTGCTCAAAACAGGTGCCGATGGCCATTACTTCCCCTGTGGCCTTCATTTGGGTGCCCAGGGTGCGCCGCCCATACACAAACTTGTCAAAGGGCCACTTGGGCAGCTTCACCACCACATAGTCCAAAGAGGGCTCAAAGCAAGCGCAGGTCTTGCCGGTGACGGCGTTTTTGATTTCATCCAGCGTATAGCCAATGGCAATTTGCGCCGATACCTTGGCAATGGGATAGCCGGTGGCCTTGGAGGCCAGCGCAGAGGACCGGGAAACTCTGGGATTGACCTCGATTACAGCATACTCAAAGCTGTCCGGGCGCAAGGCAAACTGGCAGTTGCAGCCACCCTCCACCTTCAATGCGCTGATGATATCCAGCGCCGCCCGGCGCAGCATTTGATACTCCTTGTCGGCGAGGGTCAAGGCAGGTGCGGCCACAATGCTGTCCCCCGTGTGGATGCCAACGGGATCGAAATTCTCCATGCTGCACACCGACACCACATTCCCGGCGGCGTCCCGCATGACCTCAAACTCGATTTCCTTCCAGCCGGAGATGCACTTCTCCACCAAAATCTGCCCTATGGGCGACATTCGCAACCCGTTTCCGGCGATTTCCCTCAATTGCGCTTCATCCGCCGCAATGCCGCCGCCGCTGCCGCCCAGCGTATAGGCAGGCCGGACGATGACAGGGTACCTGGTTTCTTCGGCAAAAGCCAAAGCAGCCTGAATATCAGTAACCACCAGGGAAGGGATCACCGGCTGCCCGATTTCCATCATGGTATCCTTGAACTGCTGGCGGTCCTCCGCCTTTTCAATGGTCTCCCGGACGGCCCCCAGCAGCTTCACACCGTGGGCGAGAAGAAAGCCTTCCTTGTCCAGCTGCATGGAAAGTGTAAGCCCGCTTTGTCCGCCCAATGTGGATAGCAGGCTGTCGGGCTTTTCCTTGATGATGATGCGCCGTATGGTCTCCAGCGTGAGAGGCTCGATATAGACTTTTGTAGCCATGGCCTGATCGGTCATGATGGTGGCAGGATTGGGATTGACAAGAATCACTTCCAGGCCCGCCTCCTTCAGCGCGCGGCAGGCCTGGGAGCCGGCATAGTCAAACTCCGCCGCCTGCCCGATGACAATGGGACCGGAGCCTATGATCAGCACACGGCGGATGTCAGGATTCAAGGGCATGCTTCGTTCCTCCCATCAGCGCGAAAAATCGGTCGAACAAGAAGCGGGTGTCCAGCGGGCCGCAGGCGGCCTCCGGGTGAAACTGCACGGAGAAGGCCGGAATATCAAGATAATCAATGCCCTCGCATGTATAATCGTTGCCGTTTTCAAAGCGCATCCGGCAGCCCTTGGGCAAATGGTTTACAGATACGGCATAGCCATGGTTCTGACTGGATATGTACATTTGACCTGTAATCAGGTCCTTTACGGGCTGATTCCCGCCACGGTGTCCGTATTTCAGCTTTTCGGTAGCCCCGCCTCTTGCCAGGGCCAGCAGCTGATGGCCAAGGCAGATGCCGAAGATGGGGATTTTCATTTCACACAGCTTTTGCAGCTGTGCGATGATTTCAACATTATCCGCCGGGTCCCCCGGCCCGTTGGAAAGCATGATCCCATCGGGTTTGAAGGCCAGTATTTCCTGCGCCTTTGTTCCCGCAGGAACGGTGATCACCTCGCAGCCGCGCTGCAGCAGGTTTTTGCCTATGCTGCCCTTGGCGCCAAAATCCCACAGAACCACACGGTTTGATGGGCTTTGGGGCGATTCCCTCTCCACCGCTGTTATGGTCACATCCTCCACCCGCGGCGCGCGCCAGGCTTTCATATCCTGCGTAAGCGCCGGAATATCCCTTGGCGCTTCATGCAGCAGCATGGCGTTCATGACGCCCCTTTGGCGGATCACCTTCGTCAGCGCGCGGGTATCCAGACCGTGCAGGCCGGGAATCCCCGCTGCTTTCAGGTAGGCATCCAGCGTGCCCTGGCAGCGGAAATTGCTTGGGACTTCACACCATTCCCGCACGATGTAGGCGGACAGACGGGGGTGTTTGCTTTCAAAATCCTCCGGAATTACACCGTAGTTGCCGATCATCGGAAATGTTTGAACCACCATCTGGCCGTAATAGCTCGGGTCTGTCAGCGTTTCCAGATAGCCTGTCATGTTTGTCGTAAATACAAGTTCCCCCGACGCTTCCATCTGCGCGCCGAAGGTTTTCCCTTCGTAAAGCTGTCCATTCTCAAGCAGAAGATAGCCTTTATGCATCGCATGATCCCACCTTTGCCCACTTCATATTGGGACTTGCATTATTATACATTGATTTTAATATATATTCAATACCCTTACGGATTATTTTATATGGAGAAAGATATCAAAATGCCTGCACTCTGCATCCGGCATTGCTTTGCGGAAGATTATCAGGCCTGCATTCATGTGCAAAATATTTCCTGCGAATCTATTGACACAAATTCGAATCATGCTATAATAGGAGAAAATGTGTTCTCATATATCATATTGGAGGAATCATCTATGAAAGCATGTCCAAAATGTGGGAAGGTATATGCTGCCGATGCCGCCGTATGTACAGAATGCCAGGAAGGTTTGACAGATGTGCCCGATGTAAAGCAATCAATTTCTTCCACCAATTCCAGGATTCATTGGTTTTGGGCATTTCTGATCATTGTAGTTTTGAGAGTTCCGAGCAATTTTGCTATCAACGCGATAGTAACCGGCTATATAGACAGCATGCCAATGAACCAAATACGCGCAAGTATTCAAGAAATCATCAACCTCGAATACACTGCAAAGCTGCTGTTGTTCTATGCAACGATTCTTGTCTGGGTGAAACTGACACATAAACGCTACAGCCATTCGCGCGTCTGGATTATGTTTATGTATTTGTGGCTCATTGCATCACCGCTCTACCTTGTAGGCGAGTATAGTTATTCTTTGATCAGTATTGGCTATCAAGCCGGCTATATCATTATGATCAGTTTGATATCAAGTGTAGCAGGGCCACTCCTCTTTGCATGTTACAAAAGAAGACTTCTGAGAAAACTAACCGCATAGGCCGATTGTGCCGGACTTACGGCACTCAAAAACAAACGCCCATTACGGCTTTGTGTTGTGTGCAAGCGCGAACCGCCGAATAGCTTTGGCAACCCCGGCGTTTTGATTATCCTCTGTTTCAAACTCCGACGCTTCTCTTGCGCCATCGGAGGCATTTCCCATTGCTATGCCATACCCGGCCCAGGCCAGCATGGGAATATCGTTGTCATTATCGCCTATGGCCATCACCTGGGCAGATTCGATATGCAGCCTTTTGGAAAGGTTTGCCAGGGCTGTTCCTTTGTGAACGCCCCTGGGCATGATCTCAATGTTGTTGATCCAGGAACTGGTAACCTCCACCCCCGGAATTTGGCTGATCCGCTCCCTGATGCGGGCCAGCCGGGCCGGATCTTCTCGGTCTATGTATACAATCTTGTTGGTGCCAAGCGCACGCTGCTGCAAAATTCCCTCCATGCCGTAGGTATACAGCAGGTGGCCCTTGCGCGTTAAATGTGTGCCCCAGTGATCCAGGTCTTCCCCGGTCAAAAAGGGACGGCTGATAGCCACATGGCTGCGCCCGAAGGCGGAGTAGGTAACGCGTTCCGCCTCCAGAATGCCGATGCATTGCTCCACGTCGCCATCAGCCATATACTGCGCAAAGATAGATTCCCCGTGCGGTTTGTCCAGCCAGAAACCGCCGTTGAGGCCCAGCACAAAGCAACTTTCGACACCGGCGTCGGAGATAAAATAGCTGATGTCCTCAGGCACCCTTCCGCTGACGATGGCCAGGTAAATGCCTGCCTCCGCCGCCTCCCGTATGGCCTGTATATTCTCCATGGGAATATGGCAATCCTCATCGAGCAGCGTCCCGTCCATATCAATGGCAATCAAGCGTACCGGCAGATTTTCCATTAGCATCTCCTTTGTATCATAAAAATCAAAATGGTGGAAGGATGGCAAATGTCCGTCCGTCCAAATAACCCAGTTCTTCCCTTGCGGAAAAGGTGATGGAGGTAGCGCACAGCATCAGCCTTTTTACGCTTTGCTCCCTGTTGAACGCCCGGTCACCGTACGCGTCATCCCCGAGGATGGGATGACCGGCATGTGAAAGATGAGCCCTGATTTGATGGGTGCGACCGGTGATCAAATCCACCTCCAGGCGGCAAACGCGCCCCGCCTCCAGCACCCGGTAGCCGGTCACGATAGGCAGCGAGCCGGGAACGAAGTGATCGGATATCCGCACATGGGCAGCCTTTGCGTCCTTGAGCAAGAAGGCGTGCAGCGTAGCTTCCCCTGGCTGCGGTGTGCCCTTCACAAGACAGGTATAGGTTTTCTTCACGGTCCGTTCCTTGAAGGCCTGCACCATAAGCTCCTGCGAACGGCTTGTCTTTGCCAGAAGCAGCAGCCCGCTGGTTTTGTTGTCAAGCCGGTGGCAGGCCTTGGGCGCAAAGGCATCAGGATTTTCTTTGCGCACATATGCAAGCGCCAGGCTCTCCGCGGTGGCACCCCCGCCCGGATCGGTTTGAACGCTGATATTCGCAGGCTTGTTGACAAGCAGGATATACTCATCCTCGTACACAACGCAAAGCGGTTGAGCGAATGCATCCTGAACGCCGTATACCAGCATCACCGCGCCGGGCCGGGCCAAATCATCCGCCCTCACCCGCCGGCCATCCATTTTTACGTCACGGCGTGAAAAAGCTTCCCGAATGGCCCAGGCGGGCAGTTCGGGAAGCGCGCGCGACAAATATTTGTCCAGCCGCATGGGCGGCAGGTCTTCAGGAATGACAACTTCGAATACGCCCACATTTCCCTCCGGAACGTCAATGCTTCAATGCTGCCTGAAGCCCCGCCCACCTGGGCGTCTGGGCTGTCAGGCGGGACAGGGCACTGTACATGGCCGGGGTGGGAAGCACCCAAAGCATGGAGGAGAGCACACTTTCCATCTCCGGCAGCGACACGCCCTGCTTGGCCAGCATACGCAAGTCTTCCACCGCTTCCTCCGGGGTATATTCCGGGCGAAGCGCACCTTTCAACACCCCGGACATTTCCTCGCTGATGGGCACCTCCTCCGGGAAGATGCCGTTCATGCCGCCAAGCATCATCGTTTCCGACAGTTCCAGGGAGGTGATGCCGTGGCTTCGCACCTGGCGCATCAGATAATCCGGGTCCGCCAGGCCAGGGTGAACGAGTATCATTTCCCCCTGCACATCGGTCGTATAATCAAAGGTGGCCCGAAGATAACGCTGGGCATAATCGTAGGATTCCGCGTCCATCCTGCAGCATACCTCCTGCAAAAAGTGCAGCGTGGGCTGCTGGGCATGCAAAAACCCGGCGATATACAAAAGGCCGTGCATGGTAGCGTCAAAGCGGAACACCTTTTCCCGTATTTCGGCATGTTCCTTGCGGTTCATGGCCTCCAGCATGGGAATGTGCAATGCCTTGGGCAAATGCAAAAAAATATGTTCGCTCTCCACGGTAAGCGTGCACCACAGCCTGGCCACCAGCGCTTCCGCCGCGCCGGCCTCATCCCAGTCCAGGAGCTCGGTCTCGCCCTCAAACGTCAAAAGCCTCTCCAGCAGCATGTGCTCCCGGACAGACACATAGGAAACCTCCTTAAGAAGCCTGTTCAATACGAGCTCCTGGACTTCATCCACCTGATGGAGCCTGGAAAGCTCGGGGTTTTCCATGGCGTAGTAGGAAATGTCCCACAAATTCTGGATATCGGAAAGGGTGCAACCGGAGAACAGCCCCGTTTCAGGATAGCCGCTCAAGCGCTTTTCGCACGCCTCCAATTGCTTTTCCCGCAGCACACTCATTGTCTTTTCGCACCAATTCAAGGCACTTATGCTTTCCTCGCGCTGCATGTTTCACCCTCCCCATTCAGTGCAATCATTCCTGAAGCCTGACCACCCATCCAAAGGGATCGGGCTCCTTCCCCAGTTGTATCCCTGTCAGCGTATCGTATAGCCTGCGCGTCACACGGCCGATGCCGCCGTCGCCTACCGTGGCCTTTTCACCCCTGTAGCACAGTTCGCCCACCGGAGAAACAACCGCGGCCGTGCCGGTGCCAAAAGCTTCCGTCAGCCTACCAGCCTTGATATCCTCGAATAAGACGTCGATGGCCAGACGCCCTTCCTCCACCTTGTATCCCAGGGAGGATGCCAGCTTTAAAATGCTGTCCCTGGTGATGCCGGGAAGGATGCTGCCGCTCAGCGCCGGGGTTACGACCTTGTCGCCATACACAAACATCATGTTCATGGCGCCTACTTCTTCCACATACCTGCGG
>JAEWNM010000209.1 GCA_023392755.1 Bacillota bacterium | reverse complement strand
CTCCAAGGGGAACGCGGTGATCAACCTGATGGGCGCGCTGGGGGGCATCTTCTCCCTTGGGGCCATTGCTCTGCTCGTGAAAAAAACGGCCGATGGAGCCCGCTCGGATTATACCGCAATTTTTCTGGTGGTGGCGGCTTTGATGGTTGCCGTGGTTGCCGCGTTGTTTTTCACCATACGGGAACGGAAGCTTGTATCCGATATGGAAAAAATCAATTACGGCGCAGGCCCGGATGCAGACCCGGGGGAGACCCGGGCGCAGAACGGCTCGGAAAAGCTCCCGCCGGAATTGTGGAAAAGCCTTTTGCTTATCCTGTGCTCCGTATTTCTTTGGTTCATGGGCTACAACGCGGTGACGTCGGTGTTCAGCAAATATGCCACCACCGTCTGGCAAATGGGCGAGAGTGGCGCGTCCCTGTGCATGATGATTGCCCAGGCGGGCGCCATCGTCTCCTTTTTGCCAGTGGGCATCCTGTCCGCCCGCATTGGTCGCAAGCACATGATTCAGTTCGGCATCCTCCTTTTGTCCGCCTGCTTTGCCACAGGGTATCTCTTTAGTACCTTCAGCCCTGCGCTGTATATCATGTTTGCCCTGGTAGGTTGCGCCTGGGCCAGCATCAACGTCAACAGCTATCCCATGGTGGTGGAGCTCAGCCGCGGGGCCAGCGTAGGCAAGTATACAGGGTACTATTATACCTTTTCCATGGCGGCGCAGATTATTACGCCCATTGTGTCCGGTCAGTTGTTGGAGCATGTGGGGTATTGGACACTCTTCCCCTACGCGGCCATTCTGGTTGCTCTGGCCTTCGTCACCATCACGCTCACAAAGCACGGCGACGTTAGGCCCGGCAAGCCGCAAAGCAGGCTGGAAGCCTTCCAGACGGAGGACTGATGCATGGCGTTTGTTCTTTGTGCAATCCTTATCCTTATCGCAGCCTATCTGTATTTGATCGCGCCCGCCAGGCGGGGGAAGGATGTTTCCAGGCTTCAGGGCTTCTACTACGCCCACCGGGGGCTATTTGACAACGGCGGCGGCATTCCCGAAAACTCTCTGGCTGCCTTCCAAAGGGCGGTGGAAGCGGGCTTTGGCATTGAGCTGGATGTGCAGCTTACGGCGGATGGGCAATTGGCCGTATTTCACGACAGAACCCTTTCCCGCATGTGCGGCCCGGATGTGTGCCTTTCAAAGCTTTCTTATGAAGAATTGCATAAATACACACTTATGGATTCTGGGGAGCATATCCCCCTCTTTTCCCAGGCGCTGGATTTGGTGGCCGGCAGGGTTCCGCTGATTGTGGAGATCAAGCACTATGGCAAGGTAGAGCTGGTGGCCGCAGCGACATATGATATGCTATCCCGGTATAGCGGCCCCTATTGTGTGGAATCCTTTCATCCGCTGGCCATGCGCTGGTTCAAAAAAAACGCGCCGCAGGTGATAAGGGGCCAGCTGGCTTCCGGCGTTTCCGCGCGGGAAACGCCCGTGTACCAGCAGGCAGCCTTGAAGTATCTGCTGGTTAACGTGCTTTCCAGGCCGGATTTCATTGCTTATGACATCCGCGATGACAAGAATGCAAGCCTGCTTCTGCTTCGCCGCCTGTTCCGGCCGCTGTGGGTGGCCTGGACGGTGCGCACACCGTCAGAACAGGCGGAAGCGGGCAAACGCTACGACCTGCAAATCTTTGAGGGCTACACCCCTGGAGATTGACAATTGCAGGCAGATACAGTATAATGCATTCGGCATATCAGTTGCTGCAGGCAAACTGTATATGAAAACAGAAGGAATGCACCGCCACGCGAAAGCAACGGGACAGGTGCATCTTCATTTTCTTCCACCGCCCCGGCCGCGCAAGGCTTCGGCGGATCAGGAAAGGAGAAAACAATATGACAGACCAACAGAAAAAACACAGGGAAAATGAATTTACCCGCAAAGGTTATCAGGAATTAGAGAAGAAACTCGATTATCTGATCACGGTCCGGCGCAACCAGATTGCCGAACAGATTGCCGTGGCCCGCGGTTTTGGCGACTTGAGCGAGAATGCCGAATACGACGAGGCAAAGAAGGAGCAGGCCGCGCTGGAGAGCCAGATCAGCGAGCTGGAGAATATCAAGCGCACGGCCATTATCATCGAAGATGACGATATCTCCACCGACCGGGTGGGCATCGGCACCGTCGTCCGGGTTTTGGATATGGAGGCCGGCGACGAGGATGAATATGCCATTGTGGGCGCCAGGGAATCCGATCCCTACGCCAACCGCATCTCCAGCGAAAGCCCTGTGGGCAAAGCGCTGCTGGAGGCCAAAAAGGGCGAGACCGTAACAGCCTCAACGCCCAACGGCGCGCTGCGCTTCAAGGTGTTGGATATCCGGCGTCAGTAATATCATCCTCTAGGAGGCACCTATGACGGAAGAATCAAACGTCCTGCCGGGAAATGAACTGGATTTGAGCGAGCAGGAGCGTATCCGCCGCGAGAAGCTGGAATCATTGCAGGCCGCGGGCAGGAATCCCTATACAATCACTCGCTTCGATGTGACCCACGACAGCAGCGGGATTTTTGCGCAATTTGAAGCGTGGGAGCAAAAAGGTGAACCGCAGGTCGTGTCCATTGCGGGCCGCATGCTCAGCCGCCGTATCATGGGCAAGGCTTCCTTTGCCCATCTTCTGGACGCCCGTAGCGAGATTCAGATTTATGTCAAAAGGGACGATCTGGGCGAGGAAGCGTACGCCGATTTCAAGAATTATGACATTGGCGACGTGCTCGGCGTAAAGGGCATTGTTTTTCGCACCCAAAAGGGGGAAATCTCTGTTCATGCTCAGGAGATCACGCTCTTGTGCAAGAGCCTGAAGCCCCTGCCCGAAAAGTTTCACGGCCTTCGGGACCCCGATTTGCGTTACCGCCAGCGGTATGTGGACATGATCGTCAACCATGAGGTGCGCGATGTGTTCCGCACACGCTCGAAGATACTCAGCGCCATCCGCGCGTTTCTGGACGGCCGGGGCTATCTGGAAGTGGATACGCCCGTGCTCCACACGTTGGAGATGGGCGCGGCCTCCCGCACCTTCAAAACCCACCACAACACGCTGGACATCGACATGTTCCTGCGCATTGAAACGGAGCTGTATTTGAAGCGCCTGATCGTAGGCGGCTTTGATAGGGTGTATGAGGTGGGGCGTATCTTCCGCAACGAGGGGATGGATACCACCCACAACCCGGAGTTCACCTCCGTTGAATTGTACCAGGCGTACGCTGATTATCATGAGATCATGCGCCTGGTGGAGGAACTGTACGAGCATGTGGCGCTTACGGTCTGCGGCACGGCCCAGGTTATGTACCAGGGGCAGGTCATAAATCTGAAAGCGCCCTGGCCCAGGGTCTCCATGGCCCAGGCGGTGAAAATCCACAGCGGCGAGGATTATTACACCTGGGCGGACGATGCGGCGGCACGCGATGTCTGCAAAAAGCGAGGCGTGTTTGTGGAGAAGAATGCCACAAAGGGCGACTGCCTTGCCGCTTTGTTTGATGAATTTGCGGAAGACAAGCTCATCCAGCCTACCTTTATCACCGATCATCCCGTATCCATCTCGCCTCTGGCCAAACGCAAAAAGGATGAGCCGGATATGACGGAGCGGTTTGAATACTTCATCACCTGCCGGGAGATGGGCAACGCTTTTTCCGAGCTCAACGACCCGGTGGATCAGCGCAGGCGGTTTGAGGAGCAGGTGGCACTGCGCAGGTCCCAGGGCATTATGGCTCAGGTGGATGAGGATTTTATCAACGCGCTGGAATACGGGCTTCCGCCCACCGGCGGCCTTGGCATCGGCCTGGACCGGCTGGTGATGCTTTTAACCGACAGCCCCTCCATCCGGGATGTTCTGCTGTTTCCCACCATGAAGCCCAGGGAGTGATCTGCCCGCCCCTAGAAAGGAACTGTCATGCCCATCAAGACGCCCCTTGATACCAAGGTCATAAGGAACCACTTCGCTTACGGGTATTGGAAATACCTCATCCTCCTTGTGGCGGCCATCGCCGGCTGGAGCCTGATTTACCAAACCACGGAGTATCGCCCGCCGGATGAGAAGCGCATCGACTTTTACGTGGCCAGCAACTCTGCGGATATCGATGCGTTGCAGGCGTGGCTGCTTGATGTGCGGCAGCAGGCTTTTCCCGACATGGAGCTGATGGAAGCCTATACCGTTATGGCCGGGACGGACGACCCCTATGCCCAGATGCAGCTTTCCACCTTCATCATGGCCGGCGAGGGCGACGTATACCTGCTGGACAGGGAGCGGTTTAAAAGCTATGCTTCCCAGGGGGCCATGGCGCCTCTGGACGGGCATGTGGCCGGCGGCACACTGAATGTTCAGGGGCTGGATGTGTCCCAGGGCTATGTGACGATAGCGGACACGGGTGAACGCTATTTATTGGGCATTCCGGCGGACAGCCTGTTCGGGCTTGTCAATCATTTCGGCATCGACTGCCGCGGTGCGGTGTTATGCGTTATGGCCCGCAGCGGCAACGAGCAAAACGCGGTTAAGTTTGTAGATTACCTGGTTCAAAATATGCAGGAACCTGCGCCGGACTGGCTGGCGCCCCTGTCCCAGCAGCCTTGACCATTCGGCGGATTTTCCTTCGCACCATTTCCCCCCGCCCGCATAGATATGAAAAAAGAAAGGGCACACAGTATATTTTTCCAGTATTCCGGTCAAACTGGAACTGGAAAATCGGTGGAAGGGGGAAAGAATATGCCGGGTCAAAAATGCATCCTTTGCGGAAAAGAATATCCAGCCGGCCTTCATGTGCTGGGATGCCTGATCTGCTTTCCGTGTGAAAAAAAGCTGCTGCTGCCCGACGGCACCCAGCGCATAAGTTTGCAGCGGCGTCGCAAGCTGGGCCAGTGGGTGAAAATCGCCCAGGCGGCAAGTCCGGCGATACATGGATGCAGGCGCCTGTCCTGAACTGAAATGGGCGGGCCATCAGACGCATTCTTTCGGGGATGCGTTTTTTTGTTGCTTCGGCATTGCTTGCAATTCTTGTTTATCCCCTGTACAATAGCCTGGAAGGTGAAGCATATGGCTTTTTCCCGCCCATTATACGAGATGGCCCAACGCAATAAAAACCGCCTGCGCCTGCATGTGCCCGGCCACAAGGGACAAGCGCCGTTTGAAACGGGGCCTGTCCAGGCCCTGGATGTGACCGAGCTTTCCATTACGGACAACCTGTACGAACCTTTCGGCCCCATCAAAAAAGCGCAGGCGCTCATGGCCGGGGCAGCCGGGGCGGCACATACGCTTATGCTTACCGGCGGCGCTACGGCGGGTATACATACCATGCTTTTGTACAGCGCAAAGCCGGGCGATACGGTGATCCTTCCCCGCAACGCCCACCTTTCCTTCATCAATGGCTGCATTTTGAATGATTTGCGCCCGGTGTACGCCCCGCTTCAAATGACCGCGGACGGATATGCCTACGCGCCGGAAGATGGCTTTTTGCGCACGATTGCCGATCATCCCCAAGCGCGGGCGGTGGTCGTGACCAGACCGGATTATTATGGCGGCATGGTGAATCTTGATCGCGTTGCGCAAGCCGCGCACCAAAAAGGCATGCGGCTGCTGGTGGACGAGGCCCACGGCGCGCATCTTCCCTGGATGAAAGCCATAAGGTCCGCCGCTTCCTGCGGGGCGGACCTGTGGGTTCAGTCTGCCCACAAAACGCTGCCTGCCCTGACGGCCGGGGCTTTCCTGCACCTTGGCAGTGGGGAGGATGCTGAGCGCGCACGGCGTATGCTGCGCCTTGTACAAACCTCCAGCCCTGCCTTTTATCTTCTGCAATCGCTGGATGACGCCAGGGCGTGGATGGATGCGCACGGCCCGGCGGCGCTTAATACCCTCACGGAGCGTATCGCGGACCTTCACGGCCGGATCAAGGAATGGGGTTATCATGACGCCCGGGAAAGCTGGCGTGCCCTGCCCCTTTCCTTTGATGATACGCGCCTTGTCATTGCCGCCCCCCAGGGGGGGTATGCTTTGGCGGACTGCTTGTCGGAACAGGGCATAGACGTGGAAATGGCCGATGAGCGGCGTATCGTCTGCATCCTTACGGTGATGGACGGCGAAGAGACGTTCAGCCGCCTTGCAGCGGCGCTGAAGGAGGCGAGGCGTCTTCCCGGCGCGGGGGCGTTCATGTCTCCCATGGCATATCCCGTGCCCCGGCAGATCATGCCGCCAAGGCAGGCGGCGCTGGGAGATCAGGAATGGGTGGAGGCCGCCGGGGCTGTGGGGCGGACGCTGGCTGCGGGTGCCGGCCTGTATCCCCCCGGCATTCCCCTGATTGCACCGGGGGAAGAGGTGTGTGCGGAAGCGGTCGATATACTGCTTGCCGCCCCTGAAAGGCAGCGGTTTGGCCTTTGCTTGGGAAAGCTCCTGTGCGTTGCGGAATAAACAATACGAAGGCAGGTTTTCTTATGGCTAACATTCCTTATGATGCCGTTCTCTTTGACCTGGATGGAACCCTGACCCGGTCCGAAGAGGGCATTTTGAACTGCGTGCGTTTTGCCCTGGGCCAAATGGGCAGGGATATCCCCGATGATCAGGTGCTGCGCGCCTTTATAGGGCCGTCCTTGCACGTATCCTTCGGTAAACTCATGCACATGACCGAGGCGGAGTGCGACCAGGCGGTAGCCTTTTACCGCCAGCGGTTTGCCACGGTTGGCTTGTATGAAAACGCCGTGTATCCGGGTATACGGACGCTGCTTCAAATGCTGCGGGACGCCGGCGCATGGCTGGCCGTTGCCACCAGCAAGCCTCAGGAATATACGGTGCGTATCTTGGAGCACTTTGGGCTTCGCAAATTTTTTTCCGCCGTGTCCGGGGCCGGCAATCGGGAAATGGATTCCGGCAAGCGGCAGTTGATTGAGAGGGCATTGCCTCCCGGCATCAGGCAGGCCGTGATGATAGGCGACCGCTGTTTTGACATGGAAGGGGCCAAAGCCGCGGGCATCGGTGCCATCGGCGCCGCCTATGGCTACGGCAGCCGGGAGGAGCTTATGCATTCCGGTGCCGATCAAGTCGCCGCTTCCGTGGAAGAGCTGATTTCACTGCTATGCCCGGGCGTATCTGCGCCCCGTGGCTTTTTCCTCACGGTGGAGGGCCTGGACGGCAGCGGAAAAACCACACAGGTCGATCTTTTGGAAAAGCACCTGCTTCAATGGGGTTTTGCGGTGAAACGCACCCGCGAACCAGGCGGCTGCCCTATTTCGGAAAAAATCCGCCATCTGGTTTTGGACGTTGCCAACCTTGGCATGAGCGCCACCTGCGAGGCACTGCTGTATGCCGCGTCCCGGGCCCAGCATGTGCACGAGGTCATCCGCCCTTCTGTTGAAAAAGGGCTGGTGGTTCTGTGCGACAGGTTTGTTGATTCCAGCATTGCCTACCAGGGCGGCGGCCGGCAGCTAGGGGTCGGGCAGGTTTCGTTGATCAATGAGCCGGCTGTGGCCGGCTTGCTGCCCGATTGCACGGTTTATCTGGATATCGGCCATCTGGAGGCTTTGCGGCGAAGAGGCAATGCTTCCGAGCTGGACCGCATTGAAATGGAGGAGGCCGCCTTCCACGAGAGGGTGTCCAATGCATACCGGCAGCTTATCCGGCAAGATACCGGAAGATTTTTGCCGGTTGATGCATCCTTGGCGCCTGAGGAGGTGGGCGCAAAGGCTTTTGAAGCCGTGCTCAGCCGCCTGTATGCAATGGAGGATGCTTAAGTGACGCGGATTGTGGTGGGCATGTCCGGCGGGGTCGATTCCTCCGTGTCGGCGCTGCTGCTTAAGCGGCAGGGGTTTGACGTCGTGGGCGTGTTCATGAAAAACTGGGAGGAACAGGACGAGAATGGCGTCTGCACCGCCGAAAACGATTGGCGGGATGTGCAGGATGTTTGCGATGCAATCGGCATTCCTTACTATTCGGTGAACTTCGCCAGGGAGTACCGTGACCGGGTGTTTTCGTATTTCCTTCAGGAATACGCTGCCGGTCGCACGCCTAACCCCGATGTGCTATGCAACCGGGAGATCAAGTTCAAGGCTTTTCTGGACTTTGCCATGAAGCTGGGGGCTGAAAAGATCGCCACCGGCCATTTTGCAAACATTGGGCAGGAAGGCGGCGTGTACCAGTTGCATCGGGGCGTGGATGGAAATAAGGATCAAAGCTACTTCCTGTACATGCTGGCGCAGCATCAGCTATCCCGCGCCATGTTCCCGGTGGGCCATCTTACAAAGCAGCAGGTGAGGCAAATAGCCAGGGATGCGGGCCTCCCCGTCAGCGAAAAGAAGGATTCAACAGGCATTTGCTTCATTGGTGAACGCGACTTCAGAACATTTTTGCAAACATACCTGCCTGCCAGGCCGGGGGATATGCGGGCCCTTTCCGGGGAACTGGTGGGTCGTCATGATGGATTGATGTATTACACATTGGGCCAGCGCCGCGGTCTTAAAATCGGCGGGCGCGGGGACGGGCGAAGCTGGTTTGTGGTCGGCAAGGATTTGCAAAACAACATACTCCTGGTCGCCCAAGGTGAAGACCATCCCATGCTTTATGCCACCCGGGCGGCAGCCCTTCATCCCACCTGGATCAGCGGGCAGCCGCCTATGGCGGAGGGAGAGCCCCTTGTATGCACCGCCAAATTCCGCTACCGACAGCCGGATCAGCAGGTAACGGTTCATATAAAGGAAGAAAGGCTGCTCATAGCCGCGCAGGCGCCCCAGCGTGCCATCACGCCGGGCCAAAGCGTTGTTTTCTATCAGGGGGATGTCTGCCTGGGCGGAGCGGTAATTGATTCGGTGCTTGACAGCGGCCGTATGCCGGAAACATTTCATCGCGATATTGAATAATATAAGGAAGGAATCATCAAAATACAAGTCGGGCATGCGCAGTCCACCCATGTCTGTTTTTATGAAGGACCTTGACTTTTTGGTAAAAAAGAACGCATAAAAATGTGAATTTGGGTGTTGACAAAGCTTTGACTCCATGCTATCATAATCAAGCTCGCTTCAAGCGGCACCGAACCTTGAAAACGATACAGAGTCGAAAAGGCTCAAGAAGAAGAGAAAGAAATCGACAGTCGATTCTAAGAATGAGTTTAAACTTTGTCGAGGGAAACTTCAAGTGGGGAACCGCGGGAAGGACTCCAAGATAAGGGATAAAGGATTAAACACAAGAG
>JAEWNM010000230.1 GCA_023392755.1 Bacillota bacterium | reverse complement strand
GTTTTTGCGGGGGGTGGGGGATACCACCGACATCGTGCAAAAGGAAATGTACACCTTCCGTGACAAGGGTGACCGTTCCATTACCTTAAAGCCGGAGGGCACAGCCGGCGCGGTGCGGGCGCTGATCGAGCACAACCTGTATGCCGACGTGCTTCCCTGTAAAATGTACTATTTGAACGCACCCATCTTCCGCTATGAGGCGCCCCAATCCGGGCGGTTTCGGGAGCACCACCAGTTCGGCCTGGAGTGCTTCGGTGCGCAAAGCTCTTCCGTGGACGCGGAAATTATCGCCCTGGCCTTCCGCATGCTGGAGGGGCTTGGCGAGACGAACCTTACCGTGAACATCAACAGCATCGGCTGCCCAAAGTGCCGGCCCGCATATCATGCAAGGTTGAAGGAGTTTTTGGGCGAGCGGCTTTTAGGCCTGTGCAAGACCTGCCAGGACCGGTTTGAAAGAAATCCGCTGCGGGTGCTGGACTGCAAGGAGGAAAAGTGCCAGGAGCTTACGAAGGACGCCCCTAGCATGCTGGATGTGCTCTGCGTTGAGTGCGCCGACCACTTTTCAAAACTGCAATCCTACCTGTCGGCAACGGGCATCCCCTATGCCATCGACAGCCGCATCGTCCGCGGGCTGGACTATTACACCAAAACGGTGTTTGAATTGATCACAAAGACACCTCAGGGTAATTTGACCGTTTGCGGCGGCGGGCGGTATGACCGTTTGGTGGAGGAGCTGGGCGGCCCGGAGATGGCAGGCGTGGGATTTGGCATGGGCATTGAACGCATTTTAATGCTGCTGGACAGCCAGGGCATCGAACTGGATAAGTCCCGGCAGTTGGATGTGTTCGTGGCCAGTCTGGGGGATGAAGCGCGGATTCCGGCCTTTACGCTTGTGCAGTCTTTGCGTAAGGCTGGGGTCAAGGCGGATTGTGACCACATGGGGAAGAGCCTGAAGGCCCAGTTCAAGTATGCCGACAAGGTGAATGTTCCCCTCATTGCCATCCTGGGCGGGGATGAGCTGCAAAAGGGCGTCGTGAAGGTCAGGAATATGAACACCAGGGAAGAGACGGAAATCGCTATTGAAGGCGCGGCCGCGGCGGTGGCCGGAATGCTCTAGAAGTGTGCATCTCGCGTATGGCGGCGCGTAGGGGCGATTGATAATCGCCCCTACGCCATAAAGAGAGGATTGGCTTTTCTCCTGGCGGTCAGGTGCCCCGGCAGAGAAAACAATAAAAACATGCATATGTAGGGGCGATTATCAATCGCCCGCCAGGCAGCGGCCTGACTGTGTTGGCTATGCGGGAACAGATCAATTGCTGTCCGGAAGAGCGCATCACGACGTCTTGAACGTCTGACGTAAAAATGGGGAGGAAAAATCCTATGGCGGAATTTTTGGGTGGCTGGAAGCGCAGCCATATGTGCGGAGACCTTCGCGAAACCATGGACAATCAGGAAGTGACGCTGATGGGCTGGGTGCAGCGGGCAAGGAACCTGGGCGGCATCTTGTTCGTGTGGCTCCGGGACCGGTCCGGCATCGTTCAGGCGGTGTTTGACGTGAACACCTGCGACCAGAAGACCTTCGCATTGGCGGAGGAGCTGCGGGGTGAATTCGTGGCCGCGGTGAAGGGTGTTGTTTCCCTGCGCGCTAAAGAGGCGGTCAACGACAAGCTGTCAACCGGCAAGGTGGAAGTGATGGTGCGAGAGTTGAAAATCCTCAACCGCGCCGATACGCCCCCCATCTATATTGAGGACGACAGCAAGGAATCCGAAGCGGTGCGCCTGAAGTACAGGTACCTGGACCTGCGTCGCCCCTCGATGCAGGATATGCTGCGATTCCGTCATAAAGTGGTGGCAACGCTCCGAAAACATATGGATAGTGAAGGATTTGTGGAAATAGAAACCCCGATTCTGACCAAATCAACCCCGGAAGGGGCGAGGGATTACCTGGTGCCTGCCCGCGTGAAGCCCGGAACCTTTTACGCGCTGCCCCAGAGCCCGCAAATTTACAAACAGCTTTTGATGCTGGCCGGCATGGACAGGTATTATCAGGTGGCCCGCTGCTTCCGGGATGAGGATGGCCGGGCGGACCGCCAGCCGGAGTTTACGCAATTCGATATGGAGATGTCCTTTATCGAACCGGAGGATATCCAGGGTGTGGTGGAGCGCGCCTACAAAACCGTGTTCCGGGATGTGATGGATATTGATATCACGCTTCCCCTTCCGCGCATGACCTGGAAGCATGCCATGGAAACCTATGGTTCCGACAAGCCCGATACGCGCTTTGATTTGCCCATTTCCGACGTGGGCGGCACGGTGGCGGGCTGCGGCTTTGCCGTATTTGAAGGCGCCCTTGCGGAAAACAAAAGCGTTGTCGCCATTTGCGCAAAAGGGGCGGCCGAAAAACTGTCCCGCAAGGAAATGGACGCGCTTTCGGATTTTGTGAAAACATATCATGTAAAAGGGCTGGCCTGGGCGGCTTTGCAGCAGGACGGAACGCTGCGCTCCTCCTTCGCCAAGGCCATGGCCGGGGACAGCATGCAAAAACTGATGGACAAAATGGGCATGGAAAAGGGCGACGCACTGTTTGTGATTGCCGACAAAAAATACATTGCGCTCAATGCCATGGGCCAGCTGCGCCTGAGGCTGGGGGCTCAACTTGGCCTCATCGACCGCAGCCGTTACAACCTTTTCTGGGTTACAGAGTTCCCCCTGCTGGAGTGGAATGAGGAAGACAACCGTTTTGCGGCCATGCACCATCCCTTCACCAGCCCCATGGATGAGGACTTCGATCTGATGGAAACTGATCCGGGCCGGGTAAGGGCCAAGGCGTACGACCTGGTCATGAACGGAATCGAGATGGGATCGGGCAGCATCCGCATCCATGCCAGCGACTTGCAGGAGCGCATGTTCAGCCTGCTGGGCTTTACCCATGAGGAGGCCTGGACGCGCTTTGGGTTTTTGCTGGAGGCCTTCAAGTACGGCACCCCACCCCACGGCGGCTTTGCTTTTGGCATTGACCGCCTAGTGATGATCCTAAAGGGCGCGGAAAGCCTGCGGGATGTACTGGCCTTCCCCAAGATTCAAAACGGCGCGTGCCTGATGATGGATACCCCGGCACAGGTGCAGGAAGAACAGCTGAAGCTGCTGAAGATCAGGACAGAGGCCTGAAATCATGCTGCCGTAAAGGCGGTCAGGTATGGCGCGGAAGGGGAACTGTGTCTGCGGCCACGGCCAAGGTCCGTTCCCCCGCCATTGCCAAGCCGGTCAGGCAGCCGGTGCTTGCGGTTTGGGCGGCAAGGCTCAGAAGCCCTTTTGCGCAAATCAGGCAGAACCATGGGCGGATTCAGGCAGAACCGCCGGTTGTCAAGCGGAGGGAAATCTGTTATACTAGTGTTTAACCGCAAGGAGGTGCGTTTGGTATGCCTTCAAAGAAAGACAATCTTCCCCTGAATGTGGAAAAAGATATGGAAAACACTGGGACCATTACGTATGCCAATGAGGTGATCGCCATTATCGCCGGGGTGGCCACCAGCGAGGTGGAAGGTATCGCCGGCATGTGCACCAGCGGCGGCATCTCAGACATACTTGGCCGGAACAGGAATATCACCAAGGGGGTCAAGGTGGAGCTGGGCTCCGAGGAAACCTCCGTGGATCTGTATGTCATCGTGGAGTATGGCACGCCCATTCAAAAGGCTGCCCATGACGCCCAGGAAAACGTGCGCAAGGCCATTGAGACCATGACCGGGCTGCATGTGGTGCGGGTGGATGTGCATGTGCAGGGCGTCAGCTTTGAAAAAGAGAACAAGGCGCTGGAAAAGGGCCTGCAAAGCGCGGCGCTGGCCAGCGGCGAGGTGTTCAACAAGGTTGCCGGCAAGAAGAGCGATGCGCAGGAAGAAACGCCTGTGCCCCCCGCCAAGGTGGAGCTGGTGGAGGACGAGGCCGAAGAGGAACGCGATATTGCGGAGCCGGAGGATGAGGCGGAAGATTTCGAAGACACCGACCCTGCGGTTGAGGATGATACCGGTCTGCCGGAAGACGCCGGCGAGGAAGAGATAGAAGAAGAGACGGCGGAGGAAAAGGAATAAAGCGAAGCAGCCGGCAGGATGTGCCTGCCGGTGGCTTTTGTTTTCACACGTCGGTTTTGCAGATGGGGAGGTGTTGATGCGTGAAGGTGCGTTTTTTGGACCGTTTTCTGGCGGCATTGGCGGGGCTTTTGCTTTTCGCGACAGGGCTGATTTTTTTCTTGTGGGCCGTAAGGGGCATCCCGGCCGACTGGCTGAACGCGCTGACCGTGAAGGAGATAGGCCGCCTCCCCATTTTTGTGGCGCTGGGCCTGGGTGCGCTGATGGCGCTGCTGGGCATTCACAGCATCTCCCTTTTGTTCCGGCGCCGGGGCAAAAAGGGCTTCGTCGTGCAAAAAACGGAGCATGGGGAATTGAGCATTTCCATACACGCCATGGAAAACCTGGTGCAAAAGTGCGTCGACAGGCATGAGGAGCTGACGGTGGTCAGCAACCACATCGAAAATACCCGGGACGGCGTTGTGGTGGATCTGCGCATAGGTCTTGCCAATGGCGTCAGCATTCCCCTGGTTGTGAGCACGCTTCAAAAGCAGATCAAGCAATACATCACCTCCTGCTCCGGTATAGACGTGCAGGAAGTGAAGGTGGAGGTTGAGACAGCCAGCATCAAGGCGGAAAGCAGCCCCTATTCCGTACCCGATACGCTCTTGCAGAATATCCCCAAGGCCGGTCCCGCCGATATGATTCCGCCGGCAAAGGCCATGCCGCCGGTGGATAGGGCCGTGCAACCGCCGGCGGATAGGGCTGTGCAGCCGCCCGTGAACGGTGTTCAGCCTGCCGTAAAGCCTGTGCAGCCGCCTGTGCCGCAGGTGATGATGCGGATGCAGCCTGATTTGAAGGGACCGTCATTTCCGGACGCTCCATTGGATAAGGATGAAAAGAAGCGCCCGCTGCACCAGCGGCTCTTTGGCCACAGGGAGCAGCAGGCTATTGTGCCCAAGCCCCCGGAGCTTAACAGAAAGGCTGACCTGCGGGATGAACCGATGATGTTCGACCTTAAGGAAGATGCCGATTCCGGCCAGGAAGCATCTGATGCGCAGGAGGTGGATGCAAGTGAAGAACGTTGAGGAAATACTCAAGGAGCTTTTTAAGCCGGGCACGCCTCAGTTTGGCTTGATCTGGGGCATTGGCTTTGTCATACTGGCCTTTCTGCTTTTATTTATCGGGTTCTGGAAAACGCTCTTTGTGGTGCTGCTGTTTGTGATCGGGCTGTTCATTGGGGCCGTAAAAGACAAGCAGGCATTTATCAAGCATTGGATCAACAAAATATTCCCGCCCCGCCAAAATGGCTGAGCGGGAAGCAATATAGAACGGAGTGCGTAGTGTATGGCGCGTACGACCGCACGGGCGGCGGCGATGCAATTGGTGTACGAAAGGCTGCTGGGCGGCCAGGGCGGCGGCGATACGCTGGATTTGGTGTATGAGCATTTAAGGGATACCGGGGAAAAGGTCCCTTCACCCGACGACCAGGCGTATATCGAAGATGTATTGGCGGGCGTTGCTGAAAATCAGGCGGAAATTGACGCAAGCATCCGCGAGTTCAGCGTGGATTGGCCGCTGGAGCGTATGGCGAGGGTGGATTTGACCATTCTGCGCCTGGCGGCGTATGAAATTCTCTTCAGGGCCGATGTGCCCGGCAGCGTGGCCATCAACGAGGCGGTGGAACTGGCGGGGAAATATTCCGATCCTGCGGGCGGCCGCTTTATCAACGGTGTGCTGGGCTCCATACTGCGCAAGAAAGAGGCGCAAGAGCACAAGTGAAGGCCGTAATCGGGCTTGATACAAGCTGCTATACCACTTCCGTGGCGGCGGTGGATGCGGATGGGCATGTGCTTGCAAGCCTGCGCAGGCCGTTGCCCGTACCCACGGGCCAGCGGGGCCTGCGCCAGAGTGACGCGGTGTTCATCCATATGCGGCAGCTGCCGGAGCTGATGGCAGAGTTGGGGAAGGTCACCGCGCCCTATGAGATTGCGGCTGTGTGCGCCTCGCAAAAGCCCAGGGACGGGGAAGACTCCTATATGCCCGTGTTTTTAGCAGGGGATGCGCAAGGGCGCGGCCTGGCCGCTCTTTTGAACATTCCCTGTTTTGCCGTTTCACATCAGGCGGGGCATATACGGGCGGCACTGGTGGATTCGGGCCTTGATGCGGCGGAATTTCTGGCGGTGCACCTGTCGGGCGGCACAACGGAGGTTCTCGCCTTGCGGGGAACTGGCATCAAGTGCCTGGGAGGTACGCTGGACCTTCACGCCGGGCAGCTGGTGGACAGGGTTGGCGTACTGCTGGGCCTGCCCTTCCCCTGCGGGCCGCACCTGGAGAAACTGGCGGAAAACGGCCGCGCGCAAAGCCTGCTGCCCGCCAGCATGGCGGACGATGACCTGCACTGCCACCTATCCGGCGCGGAGACAAGGGTAGCAAACTGGCTGAAGAACGCGGAGAAGCCGGCGGCTGACGCAGCGGCGGAGGTGTATGACTTTCTGGCCCGCACCGTTTCACGGCTGATTGCCGGGGCGGGCAGAAAAACGGGGCTGCGCTCCGCATTGGTTGCGGGGGGCGTGGCATCGTCCGCCTTGTTCCGGGAATTGATAATGAGGCGTATGCGCAAGCTGGATGATGATATCACGCTGCATTTCGGGCATCCCGCCTATTCCGGCGACAACGCCGTGGGCGTTGCGCTTTTGGGGCTGGAGAAGTACAAAAGCTTGGGGGAGGTTTTTTGACATGGCGGCAAAACTGATTGACGGGAAGGTGCTTTCGGCAGCTGTCAAGGAAAGGCTCCGGCTGCAAACGGAGGAACTGAAGGCGGCGGGCGTCACCCCCGGTCTTGCGGTAATCCTTGTGGGCGAAGACCCGGCCAGCCAAATTTACGTGCGCAACAAGGAAAAGGCCTGTGAACAGGTTGGTATCCGCTCCGTTGTGCTGCGCCTTAACGAAAACACCTCCCAGCAGGTGCTTGAAGAGCACATCCGCCGTTTCAACGATGATGAAACGATTGACGGCATTCTGGTGCAGGTGCCCCTGCCCGGGCATATGGACGAGGCCGCGGCCCTGTCCCTGATCCGCCCGGATAAGGATGTGGACGGTTTCCATGTGGTCAGCATGGGAAGGCTGTTTTCGGGGCAGGAAACGCTTATAGCCTGCACGCCCAAGGGCGTGATGGAGATGATACATTCCACCGGGGTATCACCAAGCGGCAAGGAAGCGGTGGTGGTGGGCCGCAGCAACAATGTGGGCAAGCCCATCGCCATGCTGCTTTTGCAGGAGAATGCCACGGTGACCGTGTGCCATTCCCGCACCAGGGACCTGCCATCCCACACACGGCGGGCCGATATTTTGGTGGCGGCGGTGGGCCGGCCGAAATTCATCACCGGGGATATGGTAAAGCCGGGCGCCCTGGTGATCGACGTAGGCATCAACCGTGTGGACGGCAAGGTGATAGGGGATGTGGATTTTGAAAGCGCGTCCCGTGTGGCGGAGTATTTAAGCCCTGTGCCCGGCGGTGTGGGGCTGATGACGGTGGCCATGCTGATGGCCAACACATTGCAGATCGCCAAGGCGCGGTCTGGCGCGAAAAAAGCATGAAAGCGTATGACGGCGTGCTTTCCGTAGGCGAACTGAACGAGTATGTCCGCCGCAGCCTGGCGGCTGATCCTATGC
>JAEWNM010000027.1 GCA_023392755.1 Bacillota bacterium | reverse complement strand
CGTCATAATAGGCATACGTTGTGGAGCCGTCCGCGCCGTATACGGTGCTCTGCCGCAATACCCCCTGGGCATTGTATTCATACTGGCTGCCGTCCGCGTTCCAAACCAGCCTGCTTGTCAGCACGCCGCTTTCGTCAAAATAAGTATACGTTGTGGAGCCGTCCGCGCCGGGCACGGTGCTTTGCCGCAATACCCCCTGGGCGTCGTAGTCATACTGGCTGTTGTCCGCGTGGCGGATCACCCTGCGCGTCAAAGCGCCGCTCTCGTCATAATAGGTATACGTTACGGAGCCGTCGGTACCGGGCACGGTGCTTTGCCGCAATACACCCTGGGCGTCGTACTCAACCTGGCTGCCGTCCGCGTGGCGTATCGCCCTGCGCGTCAATACGCCGCTCTCGTCATAATAGGTATACGTTACGGAGCCGTCGGTACCGGGTTCGGTGCTCTGCCGCAGGGTGCCCTGCCCGTCGTAATCATACACGCTTCCGTCCGCGTCCCTGATCACCCTGCGCGTCAAAACGCCGCTTTCGTCATAGCTGCATTGCGTTGTGGAGCCGTCGGTGCCGGAAACGGTGCTCTGCCGCAGGATGCCCTGCCCGTCGTATTCATACACGTTGTCGTCCGCGTCCCTGATCACCCTGCGCGTCAATGCGCCGCTTTCGTCATAAACGCACTGCGTCATGACGCCGTCGGCGTCGTATACGGTGCTGCGCCGCAGGGTGCCCTGCCCGTCATACTCATACTGGCTTTGGTCCGCGTACGTTACAATGCTGCGGATCAAAGCGCCGTTTTCATAATACCGCCAGGTGGTAGTCCCCGCTACCGTATCTAAAATCCGCTCCTGATAAAGCTCATACTGCCCGTTGTAATACTGCGTGCCGCCGCTTGCGGAAACCGTATAGGAATTCAGGCTGCCGCTCTGGTCATAGTAGACGCTCATGCCGCCGGCGCTATAGCTTTGCACACGGCGCTGGTCATTCATGTAATAGGCGTCGCCTGTGGATATCTGCTGCACGATATAGCTGCTAAGCGAGCCGCCGGCGGAATATTGATAGTTCATACGCATATCCGGCACAGTGGTCGTAATCAGCGTGACCGATTCCACCTCAAGCGTTCCGCCGCCTGCCAGATAGCCGCTTATGTCGGCCGACAGGCTGCCGCCCGATTTGGAAAGAGGCACGTAATAATGGACCGTTCCCGAGGGCGACGTAACCGAAACAATCGCGCTGCATATATCAAACGTGCCCGATGCATCCGCGCTGAGGGTGTCGCCGCTTACCTGTATATTCGCAATTTCGGGCACGGTATGGGCCGGCACATGCACCTCATCCGCCGTCTGCGGCGGCACCACCGTGCCATAGGCAGTGCCAAAAAGCAGCAGGGATATGAGGAGCAGGCTCACCCAAACGGTGCTCTTTTTCACGTGTGCTTCATCCTTCCAAGCGTATCCATGTCGTATTATGGTAACATTGTATCAAATGCTTGTCAATCAAACTGTTTAAGTGCCTTACACCGTAACATATGGCCCCGTATGCCCCGCCCGCACACCCGCCCGGCTCCGTTACATAGAATGAATAGGGCCCTCATTTTTTCCAAGGAGGAATCCGTTATGTACGGAGACTATGACCAATCCTATCAAAAGGACGCCTGCTGCGAGCCCAAGTGCGTCTTTTGCTATGTCTACTGCTTCCAATGCCCGCCGCCCCGCAAGGAACACAAGGAGGATTGCCGGGAGCATGAATGCTGGCCCGGCAAAAAGGGCGGCTGCCGCCCGCCCAAGCCCATGCCTCCCAAAAAGAGACCGGAAGAATGCAGGTGCTGGTGCTGCTGAAACTGATCCGGTTCCCATTATCCATCCCAGTCAGGCGGCAGGGGGTACGTCCCCCTGCCGCTATGGTGTATTAACAAAGTGGCTGACGCCGCTTTGTTGATACACGGCCCATACCCCGGCTGCAACACCGGCTTTTCCCCGCCGCATATACTGGAGATGGGCCACTCTTTTATACGGAGGATTCAATATGTACGAAGATGAAGAACAATTCGACCCTGCTTATGGCTGGTACGACCCTTTTCAGGATAACACCTGCTATCAATGGCACGATGCCTGTCAGGACCCCTGCGGTGATTTCTTGGAAGACCCCTGCTATGATATCTGCGAAGACCCCTGTCAGGACGAGTACTATGATCCCTGCGAAGAATTGTATGAGGAAACGATCCCGGAGGAATGCTTTGTTTTCTGTCCGGACCCCTGCCATGCCCTGTACTGAAGCCCCCGCCGCCTATAGGCCGCCAAGGCCCGGCAGGCCCATTGGGCGGACGGGGCCAAGGTAATCATTGGCGCGCATTCACGCGCCCCAATTGCAAAAGGCATCGGCGTTTATGTGAAATAAACCGGCGGGAGGGGCCTCCTGTACAAAGAGACCCCTCCCGTAAAGCGTATCAACAAAGTGGCTGACGCCATTGACAAAGTCAGCAGGCGGCGCTTGGCTCCCGAACCCCTGTCCGGCCCGAAACCTACGCGCCCGCCGTAACGTCAGGGTTATCCCCCGCCGGTGCGCTTGGCCTTTCCTTGTACAATACGGTGCCGCCCGGCAGCCCGTCGTCATCCACATCCTCCCCCGCGCCATAGCAGTTATGGTCGAAGGCTTGCATGGACTTTACAAACTCAATGCTGTCCCTGTCCCCCGCGGCGGGAAAAAGGTGCTCCGCGATCTTCGTTGGCAAAACGACGATCACGCTCAGTATGCTTCCCAGCCCGGCCAGCGCCGCGCCCAGGTCCTGCCAGGTTATGGCGCCCTTTTGCGATATGTTCCATATCCCCAGCGCGCCGAATATGACCACCGCCAGAAATATGGCGCACACCACGAAAAAAAACACGCCCTTGAACCAAAGCTGCGCGGTGTTGAGCCGCCTTTGGTTTTGGGCGTACTGTTTCAAAAGCACCGTGTACTGGTGATTGCGGATAAGCACATTGTCCGTAAAATCCAGGTTGCCTAAGCGGAGAGCGTCCAAATCCCCCGCACCGCTTTTTTCACGCATGGCACTAGCCTCCCAGCGAAAGGTCAGTACGTTTCATCCTTCATCACAAAGGACGACTCCCTATCATCCTCAAACGCCTTGATAACGCTTGCCATCTGCACCCTTGACATACCCTTCTTCAGCACCTTCACGGCCTCGCCCGGCGCCACACGCCCTATCGCCTCCTTCGACAAAAGCGCGGGCTGTTCTATCTTCCCGTTTTCCAGCACCCTGGCCATGTACACATGCATGCCCCTGGCATACACCACCCGGTCAATCTTTGCCCCGCCAACCTCCGCACCTGGCCCGCGGCCCTTCTCACGGTCTGTATCCATCCCGTTCCCTCCCTTTTGCCGCTCAAGCCGGCCTCCGGCAAATGGAATTATCCGCCAGTATTTTACAGCATTTAACTTCTTGTGTCAATGACGCCACGGTTATGATGGAGCGCTAAAGCTTGTTCGAAAGAATGCGCTCCGTGGGGGTATAGTGGCGTGAAAGCCACTTGCACAGGCCGTCAAGCCCGGGATAGATCACCCTTTCCGTCATGTTCAGCTGGTCAAGCTTATCCCGAATTTCCAGCTTAAGCTTCTTGGGTATGATGACCTTCCTATAAAAATCCGGATATTGCTCAAGCCACTGGTGAAACAGCGCCTGGGGCCTTGATGCCACCGAAAACAAAGCGTATTGGTTGACGATCCTTTCGTCAATGGACGGCGGCTCAAAAAACAGAAAGAAGCCGGAAGCCTGGCTGTCCGCCCGCTCCCCCCGGTGCTCCAGTTTTTTCAGCTCCGCAAAGTTCTCGGCCGCGATGTCCAGCATATCCGTTGAAAATGCTACCGCATCCTCGGTAACAAGCCAGTTATGTAGGCTTGTGGGCAGCTGGCTGTGCACCTTTACATAATCAACGCACCATATTGCGCCGTCGGCATCATACATCGCAAGGTTTGCCGTGGCAAAATGCATTGCGACAAACGGCGAAAAGGTCCAATCCAAAAGGCGCGTCGGCAGGCCGTGGTGCTGTGCCTGTGAAACAAGCTGCCAGAAGCTGTTCCCTGCGCTCAGCTTTGTGCTTGCATACTTCTTGAAGTTGCGTATCAAATTGCTTTCCAAATCCAAAAAGCCGTTGCAAACCCTGTTCAAGCTTGTGGAGAGGTCATACGCCGCGTCATCAACGCCGCGAAATGCGTAGTTTGACCGGTAGCGGCCTATCTTCGCATTGAAGGAGTCAGCAAACAATATTTCTTGCAACCCTTCCCAACTGCCGGCAGTCACCGTATTGCCCATAGGATATCCCCCATCATGACAGATTAGCCTTATGGTATGGATATACAGGTGCGCATGAAATCAATATACCGTATAGCATTAGACATTATTTGCAAATCTCCTTTTATCTTCCAGTTTGTTTTTTTATACGCCTACGCCGGGCTTAGGCCCGTCCGGCCGGATCGGTACTTGCGGCCCGGCTGTTTTGCACAGGGGAGCCGGCGGGGAGGGGCGCAGGGGGAAATCGGAGTTTTCCCCTGCGCCCCCATACTTGATATAGGCGTTCACGCTTTTGCGGTGCGCATCATTGACGGGCTGAATCTGCATTGCTCATTCCTCCAGGCACTTCATTCCCGCCTCATACCACTTGGCGGCCTCTTTAATCAGCGGGGCCACCGCGCGGTTGCGGCTGGCATCCACCCCCCAGGGCGAATGCCAGGAGAGATACGGCCTGGCTTTTTCCAGCGCTTCCACCTCATGGGCAAAGCAATCAGCCGCCCGTGTAAGCGCGGCCTCCCTGGCCGGGTGGTTTGGCGCAATCTCCCGCAAGAACCGCACCCCCGCAGTTCGCGCGCTGGTATACACCTCGTGGCAATAGGCGTCCGCCGCGTCACGCTCCTTCAAATCCGATTGGTACGCATCGGCCCACCAGCGATAAAACTGCACGCCCTCGCGCTCGTGGGGCAGAGCCGAATCCGTCTCCTTGCGCCCGAACTTCACCGCGTCCGCCAAAGCATCCGCTTCCAGCTTTTGAAGATTTGGGGTAAACTTCTTCTCCCCAATCAGTATCGCTCCAAAGGCGATTTCGGCGGCGGCCGGCCTGTTCCAGCTTTCGCGCTCGTAATCTGTAAGGCCCTTGTAGCTGCCGCGGCCTATAAACTGCTTCTGCTCCTCATCATAGCCGCACACCACATCCCACTCCAAATTGGTAAAGGCGTGCCACGTAAGCGCCGGGCGGCCCCTGTCAATCTGCGCCTTTACAGCGTCGACCATGGCGGCGGATACGTCGTTGCCATCAGGGCTTTGGCAGGGTACCTCGGTGACCTCATAGCCCAGATAGCGCAAAAAGTCGCCTGTCCAGCGGGTAAAAAAGCAGGTGGGCCGGCTGGGGCACCCGCCGCTCATGCGAAACGCCGCGCCGGACACGCCCTGTATGTACGCGGGGGTGTACCCTTCCCCCAAGTGGTTTAAAATGATGCGCGCGCCCTCAAACAACGGCTCCGTCACCCGGTAGCGGTCCACGTTTTGAATCACCATTTCCTCATCCCCCTTTACATAGGTGGCGGACAGCGTAAAGTGCAGCCGGTAGTGCCCCCGCAGCTTCATCTGCTCCCGGCGGGCCGTTTGGGGCGTGACCCCGTACAGCCGCTTGAACGCCACGCAAAACGCGTCGGATGTATCGTACCCATGGCGCATGGCGATGTCCACAATCCGCTCCTTTGTGTTTACAAGCGCCGCGGCCGCGCAGGATAGCCTGCGCCGGCGAATGTACTCCGTAAGCGTTATGTTTGCCGACAGCATGAAAATGCGCTGGAATACGGCGCCGGGGCAGGCCGCGATGCGCCCGACCTCATCCATGTCAATGGTCCCGGTCAGGTTCCGCTCGATGTAGGCCATCACTTCGTTCATCTGATCTACCCAGTTCACGCGCCATCCACCTCTCGGGTTTATTATAGAAAAGGCAAATGAAGTTTGTCCCGTCATTTTCGGAACAGGATTTGCGGGGTTTTGGAAATTTGCTTCCAGTTTAATCTGATAAAATCCAGTGTAGGGCAAACATGGGTAGCTGTCAATTTGCGACAAGATACATGAGGGCCGGATACACA
>JAEWNM010000019.1 GCA_023392755.1 Bacillota bacterium | reverse complement strand
CGCGGGGGCTGATGCTGGTCATCCCCCTGCTCATCACCCTGGGCGTTGCCGGCAACGCCATGCTGGTCTGCTTCTTCGCGGTCATGCTTATCTTCTATATCTGCCAGCCTATAACGGGCATCTCCTGGAATTATCTTCTGGGCAGCTGTGTGAGCCCCGCCAAGCGGGGAAAGCTGCTGGGTACGTTGCTGGGCATATCGGGGATTATCACGTTCCTGGCCAGCAACATTATCAAGGCCATCCGCGCCAACGAAGGCTTGACCAGCATGGGGCAGTACGCCGCCATCTTCTTTTTGGGCGGGAGCATGATGTTCTGCTCGGTGCTTTTCTTCCTGCCGCTCAAAGAGGGTGAGAGCACCGCCGCACCCAAAGCGGAGCGCAACATAAAGGCGTATGTGAAAAACCTGCTGATAAGCTTCAGGAACAAGCCGTTCGACTGGGCGATTTTGACCAACGCCTTCTCCCATGTGTCCCTGGCGGTGAACACCTTCTTTTTCCTGTTCGCCAGGAACACACTGAAGCTGGATGCCAATGCCATATCGAACCTGCTCATTTTTCAAACGCTGGGGCTGATGTGCGGCGGCTTTATCACCGGACGTGTCTCCGCCCGCTTTGGCATCAAGCGCATGCTGACGATGGTGGAAACATTGGGGCTGCTGGTGCCCATGCTGGGTCTGCTGGCACTGAACATGTCCGCCCCCCTGGTGTTTGCCGGGATGGCGGTATTTCTGATCGGGTTTTCCCGCAGCGGCATGATCGGCTATCAGGCATACATTCTGGAAGTGGTGGAGAAGGAGCGGACGATCTACTATCTGGTATCCAAAAGCATGGCGCTGCTGCCCCTGTCCTTCACCAGCACACTGATTGGCGCGTACCTGGAAATACACCCCGCGGGATCGGTTTTCGTTTTCCAGATCATCATCTGTTGTCTGGCTATACTTTGCACCACAAGGCTGAAGCTGTCGGTATACGGATCAAAGAAACGGCAGGCCGGGGCGGCCGCGCCGGATACCATGCAGGATGAAAATTGATAAGCGACAAGGAGGACGCGCCAGATGACACGGGAATATAGCCTGACCTATGAAAAGGCGGCAGAGCACTGGAACGATGCGCTGCCCATGGGCAACGGCCGCCTGGGAGCCATGGTCTACGGACATACGGCCATTGACCGAATCCAGCTCAATGAGGACAGCCTGTGGTACGGCAAATTCATTGACAGAAACAACCCGGCCACCAGGGAGAAGCTGCCCCTGATCCAGCAGAAGGTGCTGGAAGGGAAGATGCAGGAGGCCGAGGACCTGATTGTGCAGTACATGATCGGCGCGCCCAGCACCATGCGCCATTACGAGCCGCTGGGTGAGCTGGACATCGCCGTCAACCAGCATACGCCCTTTGTGATGGGCTGGATTCCCAACAGCGACGGCAGCGAAAACTACCGTGCCGAGCTTGACATGATGCGCGGCGTGCAAAACATCACCTACCGCCAGGACGGGGTGAGCTTTACAAGGGAGATGTTTGTAAGCTATCCCGACCAGGTGATGTGCATCCGCATAAGCGCCGACAGGCCGGGGGCCATCAACCTGGACGCGCAGATGGACCGTTGCCGCATATTTGACGAAAAAACGCCCGATCACCGCAGGCCGGGAAAGTTCTCCCGCGGGGGCGGCTGGGCAGGCATGCTGCTGGACGAAAACCATCTCATGGACAATACCACGCTTTTGATCAGAGGCCACGCCGCCGAAACCGGCTTTTGCGCCGCGGTGCGCATGGCCACCGACGGGCAGGTGGAAAACCCCTATACCCAACTGCTGGCCAGAAACGCCACCACCGTCTGCCTGTACCTGGCCTCCGCCACCGAAAACCGGGAAAGCGACCCGCAGGGCTACGTGCTTGACGTGCTTAACAAGGCCGAAGCCCTGGGCTACGAGGCGCTGAAGGCACGCCACATTGCCGACTTTGAGCCGCGCATGCGCCGCTGTGTGTTGGACCTGGGCCCGGCACCCCAAGGGCCTGTTGACACGCGCATTCAAAACCAGCGGGATGGAGCGCAGGACAACGACCTGGCCGCGCTGTACTTCACCTTCGGCAGGTACCTGATGATGGCCGGTGGCCGGGAAAACTCCACGGCGCTGAATCTGCAGGGCATATGGAACAAGGATTTCGTGCCGTCCTGGGACAGCAAGTACACCATCAACATCAACACGCAAATGAACTACTGGCCTGCGGAGGTGTGCAACTTGAGCGAGCTGCACCACTCCATGTTCGACCTTATCCTAAGCATGCGGGAAAAAGGCAAGGATACGGCCCGGATCATGTACGGCTGCCGGGGCGCTATGTGCCACCACAACACCGATGTGTACGGCGACTGTGCCCCCCAGGATGTGTACATGGCCGCCACGCCCTGGACGACCGGCGGCGTATGGATGGCGCTGCACCTGTGGGAACACTACCTGTTCACGCTGGATAAGGATTTCCTCAGGGAGTGGTACCCCGTGCTGCGGGATTTCGCGCTGTTCTTTGTGGATTTTTTGATTGAGGATCAGGAGGGCCGGCTTGTCACCTGCCCATCCGTTTCCCCGGAAAACAGGTATGTACTTAAGGATGGCCACGATACGCCCATCTGCGCCGGGCCGGCCATGGACAACCAAATGCTCAGGGCATTGTTTGACGCATGCGTTAAGGCCGATGAAATACTGCAACTGAACGACCCGCTGACCAGGGAGTTTGCCAATATACGGGAGAGGCTTCCGAAAAACGCGATCGGCTCCAAAGGGCAGCTGCTGGAGTGGCAGAAGGAAGAAAAGGAAATGACGCCGGGTATGGGCCACATCTCCCACCTGTGGGGCGCTTACCCCGGCACGGAAATCAACTGGAAGGACACGCCGGAGCTTTTGCAGGCTGTCCGCCAATCCCTGAAGCTGCGCATGGACAACGGCGCGGGCCGGGGCGGCTGGCCCCTGGCCTGGTACATCTGCCAGCACGCCCGCATGCTGGACGGGACCATGACGGGGCAGAACATACGCCGCATGGTCACGGCTTCCCGCCCACGCAATTTTCTCAACGGCTGGGATGTTTTCCAAATCGACGGCAACCTGGGCGCCACGGCGGGCATTGCCGAAGCGCTGCTGCAAAGCCATACCGGTATACTGCACCTGCTGCCGGCGCTGCCCCCCGAATGGCAGGAAGGAAGCGTTCAGGGGCTTATAGCCCGGGGCGGCCACGCGGTGGACATGCGCTGGTCGGGAGGCGTGCTTGCGGAAGCGGCAATCCATGCGGCCTGCGACGGGGAGATAGAGGTGCGCTGCGGCCTTGAAAAGGTTACGCAGGACGGCAGTCCCATACCCGCAAAGGCCACTGAATGGGGCTTGGTCTTTTCCGCGCAGAAGGGAAAAGCATACACGCTTGCATAAAAAAGGGGCCGCCTGCCGCCGCGCAGACGGCCTTTACCCGTGTTTTGCATAAGGGCCCGGCACGGCATGTCAAAAAAGTCCAGCGCGCCGTCCCTTGTATTCCACACACGGTGCCCCTATAATGAATATAGCTATATCGTGAAAATCACACGGCAAGGAGTTCTATTCAATGAGTGGAAAGCGCAGTATCCTTTTACTGGCCCTTGCTTGCGCGCTGCTTACGCCGTCCGCTCCCGTGAGGGCGGCGGCGGAAGCAGTGGAGCCGGTTACCCTGACCTGCCTGATCAACCATCCCTGGTACCCCGTCAGCAGCTTTACGGGCATCATACCGGATGAGATCACCCGCCGGACCGGGGTAAAGCTGGAGGTGATCGTGGCCAGAGACCCACGGCAGTTGAACCTGATGATAGCGTCGGGAACACTGCCCGATCTGGTATTCACGCCGTCCCAGTTCGACCGGCTGTCAGACCCCGCCTATTCCTACGATTATGATACGCTTATTGACACCTACGGCGTTTCATGGCAGATAGCCGACGACCTTCGGGCCAACGGCCTGGTATACTCCAGAGACGGAAAACTGTATACCGTTATCAACCATTACACCAGAACCGAGGATTGGGCCGGTACCTCCTCCGTGCCCTTGACGGCCTCCATGCTGATACGTCAGGACATACTGAACAGGATGGGCAACCCGCAAATACACACCACAGACGATTTGATGAACGTGCTGCTCCGGGTAAAAAAGGAATATCCGCACCTGATCCCCCTCACGTTCAACGCCACCCACAGGTTCAACAGCTTCAGGGTGTGGTTTGGTCTGGGGCTGACGGAGTTTATTGAGCAGCAGGATGGAAATCACCTGTTTTACTGCCGGGACCCGCGTTATTACGACATGCTGAAGTACCTGAACACCCTGTACCAAAACGGCTGTCTGCTGGTGGACAACTTCGCCACCACCACCGAGGCCACAGGCATACTGTACAAGCGGGACAAAGCTTTTTCCTACAGCGTATGCACGCAGAATGCCAACGTATATATGGACAACGCGCTGAAGGAAATCGATCCCGCATACCATTCGGTAGAGCTATTCCCACTGGAAGGCTCCAACCAATCCGCATCTAATCTGGGCTGGTCGGGCACATTCATCACCAAAAACTGCAAAGACCCCGAGGCAGCCATCAGGTTCATCGCCTGGATGTTCACGCCCGAGGCGCAGAGGCTGACCCAGTGGGGCCGGGAGGGCATCGACTATACGCTGAATGATGACAATCTGCCCGTATACTCCAGAGACCTGCTTGACACCATCGCTGATGATACGTACAACAATGTGTACAATCCCTGGTTCCATTTCGGCGCATCCGCCATTGTGGAATCGGAGGGCAGGTGCGCTCTGATGGACATATCCGATTATGAAGATACGTATGCCGCCATTCGCAGCGGCTTCCGCAACCTGCCCTGGATCACCGCCGCGCTGCCGCTGGAGGGCACACAGGAGAAGGAGATTTACGACCGCATCAAATCCGCCGCCACGGTGTATGAAACGAAGATCATACTATCGGACACAGATTCGGCCTTTGAAACTGTTTTTGACGAATACATGCAATATTTGAACGCCCTTGGGGTGGACCGGCTGGAAGCTTATATGTCCCGGCGCATCCCCGAAGTGATGCGGAACTATAAGTAGAAAGGCGTCCATATTGATATGAGCCATGATGCGCGTTCAGCAAAGCCCGCCAAAAAAGCCGCCAAAGCCCTCACCACACGGTTTATACTCCTGTATCTCTTCCTTGTGTTCGTGCCGACGGTGGCGTTTGTGGGCATATATTCCTCCAGTCTCATGCGGGAGCAGCTGAGCGAGCAGCGCTACAAGGAGCAGCTGATGCTCAAGCAAAACGCGCAGTTTTTGGAAAAGTACCTGATGCAGGGAGAATTCATATCCAGTTCCCTCCAGTCGGACACGATGCTGGTGAACCTTTTGGAAAACAATTACCTTTCCGCCTCCGAGGAGCTGTATGCCTACGTGTCCCACATACAGCCCATGTTCTCCGCCATGCTCATCGCCAACCCCACCGTACGAGATATCTACATCTACCGCTACGCCGCCTCCCACATCACCAACTCCGACCTGGTGTACAACCTTTGCACCACGGAGGATTACCGCTATGACAAGGCCTTTTTGAACTCGCCCCTGAGCGTGCACAGCTTTGTGGCGTTCACAGAGGACATGGTGCGCTACCAGGACGGTTTTCCCCCCGACGGCCCCCAGTATGTATACCTTACCTACCTGTACAACAAAAATTATTCCCGCGTGATGGGGCTTTTGGAAGTGCAGATCGATTTGAAAAAGGCGCTGACCGCGCTGGATCTAAAGCCCGATCACGGCTCCCTGTACCTTATGTACCAGGATCAATATTACCCCATCCGGCCATCCGGGGACGCGGCGGCACTCCTGACCGCCACGCCCCTTGCGGCGCTGCCAAGCCTGAAGGGCACACAGACCATATCCGAATCCATCGGTAAAACGGGACTGGCGCTTACCTACATGATAACAGAACAGCGGGAGAGTGTGGCCGCCGTTACACGCAGCGTCATACTATCCGCGCTGATGCTGCTGCTGCCCACCATTGTGGTGTATACGTTCATCTGGCGTTACGCCTTCAGGCTTTCGCGCTTTGGCCGGCACATACAAAAAAGCCGGGACAATGCCCTTGTGAAGTATACAGGGGACGGCCACCAGGATGAGCTGGGCAGCCTGATCCTGGCCTACAATAATATGGTGGACACCATACACGGCCTGATCGGCGAAGTACGGCAGGCCGAAAAGCTGAAAAACGCCGCCACCTACTATGCCATGATCTCCCAGGTTAACCCGCATTTCATGTTCAATACCCTGGAGAATATCCGCATGCAAATTGAACTGGAACACTACGACGACGCCTGTCAGATGCTGTTCGTGCTGGGCCGCTTTTTACGCTACAATATTTCCATGCGCAGGGAAAGCAGGCTTTTGTCCGAACTGGAGCACATTCAGCACTACCTGAAAATATATCAGTACCGGGTCAGCCATTTGATACAGTATGCCGTTGATATCCCCCCGGACCTCAACAACGTTCGCTGCCCATTTTGCATGCTGCAGCCCATTGTGGAAAACTGCCTGAAGCACGGCATACGCAACGTGAAGGACCCGCTTGTCATCACCATATCCATCCGGCCTCTTGACGGGGACCTGGAAATCACCGTGGCGGACAATGGCTCGGGCATGGCCAAAGATGACATCGACGCGCTGAACGAGGAAATGAAAACGCCTGAGATCAGGGAACAGTACGGGGAAAACCATGTGGGGCTGGGCAACGTAAACGCCCGTGTGAAGTATTTCTACGGCATGAAGTACGGCCTGTCCATGGAGCAAAACAGCCCGGCCGGGCTGATCTGCCGCATACTGATCGGCACGGAGCCGGTGCAGGATAATCTTTGATTGCCAAGGAGGGAGTATGCATGAAGATACTGGTTGTGGACGATGAGCGCATCATCGTGCAGGGCATTATCAAGCGCCTGGAAAAGATGAGCCACCTCAATTTGCAGGTGGCAGGCGCCTACTCCGGCGGCGAGGCGCTGGAAATTATGGGCTCCTTTCTGCCCAACCTGCTCATCACCGACATTCGCATGCCCGATATGCAGGGGCTTACGCTGATCGGCATCGCCCGGCAAAAAAAGCTGTGCGATAATTTTATCATACTGACAGCCTATGAAAATTTCGAGTATGCCAAGCAGGCCATTGAATACCAGGTGCTAAACTACCTGGTCAAACCCATCGATTGGGATGTGTTTGAAAAGCACATCAATGACCTGGCCAGGGGCCAAAGCGTGCAAAGGGACGTGGACGAGGTGCTTAAAAGCTACCAAAGCCTGTACGCCCACATTGAGCGCAAGGACCTGTCCCACGTGCTGGGCAAGCTGGCGAAATACATCAAACAGAACTACAACAAGGATATATCCCTGGTGCACCTGTCGGTCTACTCCGGGGTGTCGGAAAATTACATCTGCGCACTATTCAAAAAGGAGCTGGACATCACCTTTTTGGATTATGTATACGAGCTGCGCCTGCTGAAGGCCATGGAGCTTTTACTCACCCGCAGGGAGCAGACCATACAGGAAATTGCCCAGCTGGTAGGCTACCACTCCGACAGGCAGTTCTTCCGCATGTTCAAGTCCAAATTGGACATGACGCCGCAAACCTTCAGGGATATGCACGCGGTATAGCATCAATACAAGAAAGCATGCTTTTGAAAGGCCGTCCGATTCTACGACAGTTTAGAATCGGACGGTTTTTGGAGTATCCGTCAGTTTACACGGCCATGGACCGTTGCTATACTCAAAACAGTTTCATGATGCCCATAAAAAGGAGCGGTATATGGATTTTCATTTTGACGGGAGCATATCCAGGGAAGTATTGAACAATTATCTGTCCCATGCCGTCACCCATACGGGACTGGGCATGGATAACTTCGCCCCCACCCGGACCTTTGAGGACGATTTGCGCATGCTTAAGAACGAGGGCGCGAAATTCATCGGCCGGGCCTCCTTTGTGTGGGAGGAGACAAAAGAGGACGAACACTTCGCCCTATCAAAGGAACGCGCCAGCCGCGCCCATGAGGTGGACCCGGATTTTATACTGCAGGCCTGCATTTTTGAATGCATCACCAGGTCCTTTATCGACAGCGTTCCCGTTCCCGCCTGGGTGTTTGAAGCGTTCGGCCTCCCTGCGCAAGAGCGCTGCTTCTCCTATGAAAAGATGCTCAGCCCAACCGGCCTGTACGTAAACCACTGGCACAAGGACTGCTCGGTGCAGGATATCACACAGTTGGAAAGCCGCATGTGGCTTTACTACCGTGCGCGCTCGTACATCGACGCCGGCTTTGAGGGTATCCACTTTGGCCAGGTGCATTTGATCGGCGCGGCGGATACAGGCTTCCGCTATTGGAAGGAAATGCTCACCATGATACGGGAGTACGCCAAAAAGCACGCCCGGCGGCACTATGTGCTGTGCGACGCCCACACCCACGGCATTGAGGTGGACGGGGAGATGCTCTTTGACTACAACGCATGGCCCATCCGCATGAAGGAGGATATTGAAAACCCAATGTCTGTTTACCTGGAGGTAGGCTACTATGACAGCATCTTCGGCAAAAGCCGGGGCGGCAAATCACCCAGCGGCTGGACAGCTGAAAGCATGCCCTTCATTGTGGAGTTTGACAACTTTGGCCGCAGCCGCTTTCGGGGCGAGCCGCGCCACGACAGCCATTTTGCCTGGGGATACGATGAGATTACCTGGCTTTCGCTGCAAAGCGCGGAATACCGCCACCAGTTTCTGCGCTATATTTGGCAATGGGTGAACGAGCGGTATCCTGAGGGCTGGGTGCAGATGCCCTCCCGCCGCCTGATAACGGAGTATGTGGAATTCGTGTGGGATAAGCCCGATACCGCCTGGCTCAAGAGCGTGGCGGAGGATGAATTCCTGTCCTACACGCTGGATGACTTGGGCCGCGCCCACATACTGCGCAATTATTACAGCGCCAACCGCAAAACGGACGCGTGCCCCTTTGGGTACGGGGACGAAGACGTGATCAGGGAATGCTTCAATCATCGGCAGTGATATAAGGAGGGGCTTATGAGTCATTCCAAAAAGCATCTGGAACAGGTTTTCGCCAAGGAAAAGACGCTCAAGGAGATGGCGCGGGAAAAGACGTTCACAAGGGATATCTGCCCCCACCATCCCGGCGGCATGGGCGGGCCGATCATGGGCGGCTACCCCCGCATGATGACGCCCACCACCAAGGCCGCGCTGTGGGGCGGCCCGGAAAACCTTACGCTGAGCCTTTTGAAAACCGACGTCATCGACCGCCGCTATGTGGACAAGGACCATTTCACATTGCAGGACCTGGAGGAAGCGGCCTTCTCAGAACACAACCGTGATTTGAACGACATGCCCCTGGCCGGCATGACCCGGCCGCCCTTCGCCGCGCTGCACAAGGATGGGGGCCGCTACAACCACGCCCTCTGGTCGGAGGTCTATCCCTTCCCTTGCCAGAAGCCCGTGGGACAGATCATACTGAAGGCGGAGTCCATGAAGGGCGCAAAGCAGCCCGGCGCCGTGCAGCACATGAAGGATGCCACCGTTACCGTTCACGCTGACAAGGATGCAAGAACGCTCGACGTACGGTATGTGATGGGCATGTGCCGAAATATTACTGTGCTGGATGTGGATTACGCCAATCTGGAAACTGCCCCGGAATTCCGCCTGTACCGCAACCTGGACCAGGGCCACCGCCGCTATGAGGATGCGGACGGCAACTATATTCCCTATATCGTATACCGTCCGGCAGATGTGAGCAAGCCCCTGGAGTATTATGATTTTGAGGCCGACAAGGATATCAACGGCCACTTCGAGCCGCCCACCACCGGGCAGGATGGGCGCTTCTTCTGGGTGCATCAGGTTTTCCCCAAGGAGGGAACCTTCCCCGAAGGCTTCCGGTATGTAATGATGGGCATGGTCTCCGGGGCGGAAGCTGAAATCAGCGAGCATGCCCTTGCAAAGGGCCTGGGCAGCATGCCCCATATCCCCCGCGACAACCAGGGGATGCTGATGGTGCCTGGCATCCGTACCATGACCCATCCGGAGATGTTTGAAACCATGAATGTCAACTACAGCTACGTTTCCGGCGCGCCGGGTGTTGCTGCGGGGGCATCGCTGAAGAGCCTTTGCGGCCATGGGCGTCTGTACGTGGCCATCGTCACCGTAAACGAAACGCTGGATTATATGGAAAAAGCCAAGGAGCTGCTTTTGGAGGCCGAGCGCCTGGGCTTTGAAGGCATCGCCGGGGAAAACAGGGCATGGTTCGACGCGCTGTATGAAAAGCGTGAATCGGGCCGCCTGCTGCTTGGCAAAAGCGCCGATGACAAAAAGGTAACGGCGGACCTTCTGTTTGACGAGGTGTATCAAAGCTGGACCTCCGGGCACATGGGCTACTGCAACCCCGATCCCGCCAGGTATGAGGGCAGCGCAAGCTATGCCTGTTATGACGTGGACACCCAATCCTGGCACTCCCTGCCCTGCTACAACGAGCTGTTCACCGAGGGCAAGTATTTCATGCGCAACCAGTACGAGCCTAAAGTACAGTGGCCCAAGCTGATCACCGTATGGCATGAAACGCTGAAGGAAAAGGCACGCGTAAAGTTCGGCCTGCCGGGCATGTGCATGGCCCACGGCTATCTGCCAGCCGCCAGGCAAAGCCCTTGGTATATGGAAAACAACTGTCTGGATTTCACTATGGAGGTGCCCGGCCAGATCATGAAGGTGATTTGGAACTTCTGGGACTACACGGGCGATGAAGCTTTTCTCCGGGAGACCGCCTACCCCATTTTAAAGGATTTGGCCATCTTTTATGAAGCCTTTGCCCGCCGCGGCTGGGATGGAAAGCAATTCAACCTGTCCCCCACCGTGGAAACGGAAAGCTACGGCATCTCCTACCAATTGAAATACACCCGCAACAATCCCGGCGCGCTGACGCTTTTCCGCTGGGTATTGAAGGCTGCATCTGAAGCTGCAAACCATTTGGGCGCGGATGCGGACCTGATCCCGGGCTGGCTGGAGGTGGCGGACCGCCTGGCCCCCTACCCCAAGTTTACGGTAGGCTCCGGGGAAATCATCGGCGGCAATGAAATGGCCTTTCCCCGCTTCACCAGGGGCGACCACTTCATGTTCACCGGCTATTATCCCGTGAACCTGGCCGACGAAATCAACCTGGACAGTCCTCAGGAACTGAAGGACATGATGACACGCACAGCGGACGTGCTCTGCGCCGCCCGCAACTGGGAGCCATATATACTGACCGGCGCATCCCGCGACCACATCCCCTGCAAATACGGCCAGGGCGCCATCAGGATCACCGATTACGCCACCCTGACCCGGGATATCATCGAAGCCCCCGAACGGCTGATGAACAGCCGCAGCGGCCGGATCCACCTGTTCCCTGCCGTGCCGGACTGGACGGTGGCCGCCTTCCGCGATTTTCTGGCCAGAGGCGGATTTTCCGTCAGCGCAGCCAGGGATGAAAACGGCGTACAGGCCGTTACCGTAAAGGCCGCCAGGAGCATTTCCTGCAAAATCATGAACCCCTGGGCCGGACAAAAAATAGCCGTTACCGATTTGGATACGGGCGCGGCGGTCGCCCATTGGATCAACGCCGAAAACGGCGAATGCATTGTATTCGAAGCGAAAAAGGGCTGCGCATACGCCATTGACAAAGCGTAGAGCAAAACAATCATCCTGCCATGAAGGTCCCGCATCGGCTTGATGCGGGGCTTTTATTTATGATGCACGCAAAGGGCGGCCCGGCTTTTTGTCAAACATGCTTGACAGCTTTCCCGCTATGCGTCATGATGGGCATGATATCAGGCAATACTTTAAAAAAAGCCGTAGGTAGGAAACATGAAAGAAGAAGTTTTGGCGCTTTTAAATACCGAGAGTATCGCACTGGAGCCAGCCGCCGTAGCGGACCGGCTGAACATAGCCTACGGGGAAGCGTTGGATGCGCTGGAAGCGTTGGCCCGGCAGGGCAAAGCCGCCGCCACAAAAAAGGGAAGGTATGCCGTGCCCCGCGCCCTGGGGCTTATAGCCGCCCGGGCGGCGGTGCTCAAAAACGGGACGCTGGCAGCCCGGCCACTGGAGGAAGGCGGGCAAATGAAGCTTCGCCCCCACCCGCGGCTGCAATGCCTCCACAATGACATCATCCTTGTCAAGCCGGAGGGATACGACAGCACCGGAGCAAGGTGGTCAAGCCTTGTCGCCATCGTATGGCACGCCCACGAAACCTTCAGCGCCATCATACAGGAAAGCAGCATAAGCGACCCTTATGAGAACCTGTGCGCCCGCGGGAAATCGCGCAAGCGGAACATGCAGGCGCCCGTGGAGCACAACGCTACAGCCAAGCCCTATGACAGCCGCATCACCTGCCAGGTACGGCTGGAGGGCGACCTGATGGGCGCAAAGGCCGGGGATATGGCGGTGCTCAAAACAATCGCCTGGCCGGAATCCGGCAGGATGCTCACCGCCCGTGTGGTAAGGGTCATGGGCGATTGGGAGGTGCTGCCCGTCCAATTGCGGGCCATCGCCGAGGATCATGACTTTGAAACGTCGTTTGACGAGGAGATTGAAGCGGCGGCAGCCAGGTATCCCGACAGCGTCAGGGAGGAGGACCTTTGGGGCAGGCGGGACCTGCGCGGCTTGATGCTATTCACCATCGACGGGGAGGACGCCAAGGATTTTGACGATGCCGTATCCCTGGAAAAGCTTCCGGAGGGCGATTGGCTGCTGGGCGTGCATATCGCGGACGTGTCGCATTACGTGTCCGCCGGCCAGCCCATCGACGTGGAGGCGCTGCATAGGGGCACGTCCCTGTACATGCCCGGCCTCACCATCCCCATGCTGCCCCACGCGCTCTCCGACGGGCTATGTTCGCTCAAGCCCGATGTGGACAGGCTGGCCATGAGTCTGATGATGAAGGTGCGGGGCGGAAAAATCACCGACCATGATCTGACCCCCTCGGTCATCCATTCCCGTGCACGGCTTACCTATGCCGCGGTCAACCGTATGTTCTCAGGGGAGGAAAGCGGCGTACCCGGCAACGTCAAGCCCACGCTTGAGGATATGCTAAAGCTGTCCCACGTGCTGCGGCAGGCACGGCAAAACCGCGGCAGTATCGATTTTGACCTGTCGGAAACGGCCTTTACCCTGGGTCCTGACAACGAGCCAGTGGACGTGCACGCCAGGGAGCGCGGCGAGGCGGAACGTATGATTGAGGACTTTATGCTGGCGGCCAACGAAACCGTGGCAGAGCTGGCCCGCAGCACCGGCCTGCCTCTGATATACCGGGTGCACGACAAGCCCGATCCCCTCAAGCTGCACGCCCTGGAGGTGTTTTTGGGCGGGCTGGACGTGCGCGCGCATCTGGGAAACGACCCGCATCCCGGCGTGCTGCAGGACCTGCTTTCGCGAACAGCCAGCCATAAAAACGCCGACATCATCAGAAGCGTGATGATACGCTCCCTGAAGCGTGCCCTGTACGATGACAGGCCCTTGGGCCATTACGCCCTGGCCGCAAAGGACTACTGTCACTTTACATCCCCTATACGCCGCTACCCCGATCTTGTGGTGCACCGCATGCTGAAAATGCTGGTGTCGGGAACGGACGGCAGCGGCTATCCCCAGGCATCACGCATGGCGGAGCTGGCGGAGCACTGCTCCCAACGCGAATATGAGGCAACCCTCGCCGAGCGGGAGGCGGACGATCTGCTCAAGGCGTTCTTTATGGCCGGGCATATCGGGGAAGAATACGAAGGGATCGTATCGGGCGTAACGGGCTGGGGCTTTTACGTAACGCTTCCCAATACGGTGGAGGGGCTGGTGCATATCGCGTCGCTGAACGACTATTACCAGTACGATGAGGGGCGAAGCATGCTGATCGGCTCGCGAAGCAGCCAGGTAATCCGCCTGGGGGATATGGCGCGCATACGGGTGGACCGTGCCGACACATCGCGCCGGGAAGTGGATTTCGAGCTGGTTTCCATCAGGCGCTGACAGGGCATTGGAAGCGGCGCAAAACAGCGGAAAATGACCTAACGCGGCATGCAAGGCCACATCTTGAGGCAAAAAAATAAGCGCGTGCGCGCCAAGGAAAAGGAAAACCCCTCTTCCATCTAGAATTATCCGTTTACGGTGTTCCCTATACTCCCCTTAGGCCCCGCGGCAAAACACGTAAAGGCACATGCGTTTGTGCGTATTCAAAAAGCGGGCCGGAAGCGGAAAGATTGCCCCTCCGGTGTCCCGCAGCCCGCCCCATGCGCAGATGCTTACATTTTCTTGTGGGCCATCATTCTGCTGATGGTATCGGCTGCTTCCATCACCAGGGGTGCCAGCTCCGTAACGCGCTTGCGGGTGATGCGGGAAACGGGGCCCGATACGCTGATGGCGGCCACGATACGGCTTTCGTAGTCGTAGATCGGCGCGGCAACGCACCGCGCTCCAAGCTCGCACTCTTCGTCGTCCACGGCATAGCCCTGCTTTCGTATCAAGGCTATCTCCCGTTCCAGGTCTGTAACGGAGGTCAGCGTATGGGGTGTCAGGCGGCTCAGGCCCCGCGCCTTGGCCAGCCGGGCCAGCTCATCGGGGGAATACTGGGTGAGCATCAGCTTGCCTATGCCGGTGGAATGCAAGGGCGCGCGCTTGCCGATGCGCTGCATGATTTTCAGCATACCGTCCGCGCCGTCCACCACGTCGATGTAGATGACCTCCATATCCTCCTCAACGGCAAGGCAGGTGGATTCACCGCTCACGCGGCTCAACTCCGTCAGGTAGGGGTGAACCACGTCGCGGATACGGAACTGGGCGTTGATCATGTGGCCAATCTGCGCAAAGCGCAGCGTGAGGCCATAGCGCAACGATTGGGCATCCTGATAGGCATACCCGTGCTCAAGCAGCGTATTGATCATGCGCAGCACCGTGCTGGCCGGCATTTCCACGCGCTTGGAAATATCCGCAAGGCGCAGCGGCTCCCGGTCGCCGGCCAATACTTCAATGATTTGCAGCGTCTTTCCCACAGACTGGTTGGCTTTTGAAAGCTTTTGGGCCACAATGATTACCTCTATCCATCTTGGTATTTCACATAGTAACATTATACAGCAAAAAACGCAAGCCCATATTCAGGATGAATAGGAAAACAATGATAACTCGGAGCCGCAAGGACGGCAGGTTGCTACCGGCGGTGAATGCAGGTGTCAAAAGCAAAAGTCCATGCGTGCGATTTTCGCGGCGGCCAGTCCCGTCCGAAAACATACAATCATTTTATATGCCATACGGCAAAACAAGGAGGTTAATGCACATGAAACGCCCCATCACCATCTGTTCCGGCCAGTTTGGCGATATCCCGCTGCCCGAACTATGTCAAAAGATGCACGCCATCGGCTACGAGGGGTTCGAGCTGGCCTGCCAGGCCCACGTGGATGTGGAGAAGACCGTCTCCTCCCCCGAATACAGATCATCGCTGCTATCAACCCTTGGCAAATACAATATGAAGATCGGCGCGCTCTCCGCCCATCTGGCCGGCCAATGCGTGGGCGACAATGCCGACACGCGCCTTGACAATTTTGCTCCCAAGGCGCTTCGCGGCAAGCCCGAGGAAATCCGCGCCTGGGCTGTGGAAACCATGAAGAATACGGCGCGGGCCGCCAAGCTGTTAAACGTACCGGTGGTGACATGCTTCCTGGGCTCCCCCATCTGGGCCTGGTGGTACTCCTTCCCCCAGACCACGCCGGAAATGGTGGAAGCGGGTTTCGCGCGCATCAAGGAATTGTGGTCGCCCATATTTGACGTTTACGACGAGTGCGGCGTGAAGCTGGCACTTGAGGTGCACCCAACGGAAATTGCCTTTGACTACTACAGCACCCGCCGCCTGCTGGAAACGCTGGATTACCGCCCCACCCTGGGCCTGAACTTTGATCCCAGCCATTTGGTTTGGCAGCGGGTAGACCCGGCGGCCTTCCTGAGGGACTTTGCTGACCGCATCTACCATGTGCATTTAAAGGATGTGAAGCTCAGCCGCGACGGACGTGCCGGGGTGCTGGGTTCCCATCTGGAATTCGGCGATACGCGCCGGGGCTGGAACTTTGTTTCCCTGGGCCATGGAGATGTTGACTTTGATGGTATCATAAGAGAGCTGAACCAGATGGGTTACCACGGCCCGCTGTGCGTGGAGTGGGAGGATAGCGGCATGGAGAGGATGCGCGGCGCGGCGGAGGCGTATACGTTTGCAGACCGCATGAACTTCGAGCCCTCCACATTCGCCTTTGACAGTGCGCTGAAGGCCGAATAACCTAACAGCGGCAAACAGTATGGCGGATATAGATGAGCAAATAAAACAGCCCGGCCATTAGGGATGATACCCTGGCCGGGCTGTTTGCTGCCGCCTTCCGGCGGAAGGGGGTGCTATGAAAAACGGTTACTTGATAGCCACTGTCCGCTGTTCGTTGTGGGATGCGTAGGCATTCTCCAGCAGTTCCGTCAGGGCAATGGCTCTGTCAAGATCAAAGGGGATGGGTGTGCCGCTGATAATGCCGTCCAGCCATTGGCGGATGGCGCAAGGCTGCTGCTCCGGCAGCCTTTCCAGGGTGACCCATCCATCCTGCATCCCGGCGGTGCGCATTTTTATGTCCCGGCCCATCTGCACAATAGCACCCTTGGTGCCCAAAAGCTCGAAGCAGTTGGCGTTGAAGGGCGATATGAAGGAGGTTTCCAGCACCGCGATAGCCTTGTTTTCAAACTCCGCCACGGAAACGGCGTTGTCGTCCACCCCATTGGGCGCTAAGTTATTGTTGAAGATGGAGGTGATGCGCATTGGTTTGCCCAGCAGATAGGACGCCATATACATGGGATGGCAGCCCAGGTCCATCATCGCGCCGCCGCCCGACAGATCCGCATCGTACCAGTATTCGGGCAGCCATCCGCGGGAGGCGCCGTCGTGGGCCATGCGCATGCGCATAAAGTGTATCTGACCCAATGTACCTTCGTCTACGGCCTTTTTGCAAAGCTGCGCCAGGGGCCAAGTCAACTGGGGAAAGGAAATGCAAAACTTCACGCCGTTTGCCTTCACCGCTTCGGCAATCAATTTACAATCCTTCACGGTGGCGGCCAGCACCTTTTCGGTAAAAATGTGCTTATGGGCCTTGGCGGCCTTAAGCATTACGCGCAGGTGGTCGGTTGTGGGCGTGTCCACGACGACCGCGTCCACATCGGCCCGGGCAAGCGCCTTGTCCAGGTCAGGTTCGAAGGCCGCGCCCAGTTCCCGCGCCCAGTCCGCGCCCCTTGCGGCATCCTCATCCCATACACAGGTGATTTTCGCGTCGGGCTGCGCCTGTATGGTTTTGGCATAATCCCTGGCATGCACGTGCCATTTGGATAGCATAAGTACGTTGACCATCATGTTCTCCCGAATCACTGCTTTCCCTATTCCAGGGAGCGCAGGTATTTGATGCAGACGTCCGTTTCGGTAAGCCCATCGGGCGACAGCGTTTCACTTTCCACCACCATGGGAATATTAAGAGCCCTGGCCTTTTGATAGACAGCCTTCACCGGGGCCGTTCCGCGGCCCAGGGGCATACCTTCCCCATTTTCATAGCCGTCCTTGATATGGATCACCGGCACACGCGATTTGAGCCTGTCCATGAGCGCCACGGGATCGACCCCGGCGGCATAGGCCCAGAAGGTATCGATTTCCAAATCCAGCGCCGTGCGGTACATAAGCTGCTCAAAGGCCACGGAGCCATCCCTATTGGGCTTGAACTCCTGGGCGTGGTTGTGGTAGCCAAGACGTATGCCCGCTTCCCCAAGCTTTTTTGCAAGCCCGTTCATGCTTTGGATAAATGCATCCAGCTTTTCCTGGGTATCAAGCTCGGCGTAGGGCACGATGATGCGGGTGTTACCGATCTGTCTGTGAAAGGCTATGGTTTCTTCCGTTTTTGAAAGAAGCTCGTTCAGCCCCGTGTGGGTGCCCGATACGCCAAGGCCGGCTTCGCTGAGCATTGCGGTGATCTCCTTTGCGGTTATGCCGAAGAACCCCGCAAACTCCACAGATGAATATCCCTGCCGGGCGATTGAAGACAGCGCGCCGCGCATGTCGGTTTGGGTCTTGTCCCTCACGCTGTATAGCTGTACGCCGTATTCCATGGGATGCCCTCCTTACTTGCCAAAGTACACGGGCTCGCCCGTTTTGGCCGATGTGTAGATGGCTTCCAGAATCTCCGACACAACGCAGGCCTGCTCGGGCATTACCACGGGGTCGGTGTCGTTTTCAATGGCGTCGATCCAGCGCCTTGCCTCGGTGATGGGGGGCGTTTCCTTCACGCCGTCGTAGAACGCAACGCCGCCGGCGGATACGTCAGGCTTGATTTCCACAAGCCTGCCAAACTCGCCCTTGTTGATGGAGATGCCGTTCTTGATCTGCGCGCCGGCCTTGGAGCCGCAAAGGGCCAGGCTGCCCTCCTGGATGGGCTCAATGGTGTTCAGCGCCCAACTGGCTTCCAGTGTGATGGTAGCGCCGTTTTCCATAACGATAAAGCCGAAGGCGCTGTCCTCCATGGTATGCTCGTCCTTACCCCAGCCGCCCCAGGGGTTGCCGCACTCGGGGTTTTCAACCTTCTTGTACTTGGTGCCCACCACCATGCGGGGCTTGTAATTGTTCATCAAATACAGCGTCAGGTCCAGTGAGTGGGTACCGATGTCGATCAGCGGCCCGCCGCCCTGTTCGTATTCGTTGAGGAAAACGCCCCAGTTGGGGGTGCCCCGGCGGCGGATGGCAAATGCCTTGGCGTAGTAAATGTCGCCTAGGTCGCCCCGCTCAATGACGCTCTTGAGATAATTGCTTTCGGGCTTATGCCGGTGCTGGTAGCCTATGGTGAGCTTCTTGCCTGTTTCACGGGCCGCCTCCACCATGCGCCGCGCATCAGCGGCGGTTTTGGCCATGGGCTTTTCACACATGACATGCTTGCCCGCGTGGAGGGAATCAATGGTGATATCGGCGTGGGAGCGGTTGGGTGTGCACACATGCACCACATCAATGGAGGTGTCCTTGAGCAATTCCTTATAATCCGTATACACCTTGGCATCCGGCGTGCCATATTCGGCGGCCGCCTTTTCCGCCTTCTCGCGAATAATGTCGCAGAAGGCCACCATGTCCACCCGGTTAATCGCCTTCAAAGAAGGCATGTGCTTTCCGTTTGCAATGCCGCCGCAACCGATGATGCCGATGCGAAGCCGTTTTTTCATGTTTCATTTCCTCCTTGAACCATTTGATGAAATTATAGCATCCGCGCCAATTGGATGATATAATGGTTTTGACACAAAATATCATTTTTTTGCAGGCGGAGCATATGGGTGATTTTTACAGGGAAGAGCGGGTGCCCCGGGGCAGCATACTGTACACCTACGATTGCAGCGTGCAAAGAACGTACGGCAGGGCGCCCGTGGTGGAGCCGCACATCCACGAATATTTCGAAATTCTGTATTGCCAGACCGGCGCGTATACGCTGCTGCTCAATGAAAAGCCGTATGACCTGTATCCCGGCGATATGGCGCTTATCGATCCCATGGAAATCCACGGAACCCGCGCCCAGGGTCCGGAGCTGAACCAGTACCTGGTGATCAAGTTCGTGCCGGAAGTACTGTATTCCACAGAGCAGCTGGTATTTGAGCTGAAGTATTTCATGCCCTATATCAAAGGCAGCACCTCCCATCAAAAGGTATTTTCTGCTGAACAGACGAAAGCCGCTTCTGTGGGAGACATGCTGCAAGAGATTGTGGACGAGTTTTTGCGCCGGGATTTCGGCTATGAAATCGCGCTGCGCGCAAACATCAGCCGGCTGTTTTTATGGATTTTGCGCCGCTGGCATGAAAACAGGCGGGAGGCTGTGCCGGATGAAGCGGCTGTGTCCGCGTTGAACAGGGCCCTGGAATTTGTGGATGAAAACTATGCCCAGCCCATCGGCATGGCTGACGCCGCCCGCCACTGTCAGATGCCCTACGCGACCTTCTCCCGCTTCTTTTCCCGTTACCTGGGCCGCGGCTTTGCGGAATACCTGTTGCTGACCCGACTGAAGAAGGCAGCCATGCTGCTGGCGGAAACCAGTCAATCCATTACGGACATCGCCATGGAGACAGGGTTTTCCACAACGAGCTACTTTATACAACGCTTTAGGGAATACCAGGGTATGACACCCAAACGGTTCCGCAATTGGTTTGCAAAGGCGCAATAGCGGCACTAGGGAGTACGGCATGAACGGGTAAGGCGCTCCTTCTATATCCTGCATAAGCGCATCATGAAAATGAGCAACACCAAAAAAGGAGCAATGCATATGTCCCCCAAAAAACCTGTCCTGATGACCGGCGTCAATGGCTTTTGCGCTTCCCGGCTTTATCAGTACCTGAAAGAAAAGGAAACGGTACTGGGTTTTGACCGCCGCGCCCTGGACATTACGAACCGGGACGCATGCTTCCGCCATATGCTGGAAACAAAGCCCCGGGTGGTGATCCACAGCGCGGCCATCTCCAAAATGGACGAATGCGAAAAGGACCCGGCGCTTTCTTACCGTGTGAACGTATTGGGACCGGAAAACCTGGCCAAGGCGTGCAAGGCTGTCGGGGCCAAATTGATCCATTTCAGCACCGACCAGGTGTACAACGGCGCGAAAATCATGGGCCCTCATAAGGAGATATTCGTCCTTGACCCTGTTAACGTATACGGTAAGCACAAAAAGGAGGCGGAGGAACGAATTGCCCTGGAAACGGACGATTATGCAGCCATCCGCCTGACCTGGACGTATGATTTTCCCGTGCGCGGTCTGTACACCAGCCAGAACCTGATCACCATGTGCCAGCAGGCTTTGTACGCAAACACGCCCCTCACCCTTGCAAGCCGCAGCGGGCGGGGAATCACCTATGTTCATGAGGTGATTGGTAATATACCCGCCTTGCTTTCTGCCCCTTCCGGTGTGTACAACTTTGGCAGCTGCTCTGATATAAGCACCTATGAAGCGGCACAGACCGTATTCACCCTGCTGGGAGCGAAAAGCCGCATAGACGAGCTTCTCCGTCCCGAAAATGAAGAGGCTGGCAAATACCCGGACCTGCGCATGGATTGCGCAAAGGCCGCGGCTCTGGGTATCCGTTTTTCCGCCACGGAAGCTGGCATCGAAAAGGCGTTCCGGGAATATGGGTATCAAGTATAACAAGCGACGCATGCCTCCGGCGGCACAGCTTAACGGAGGACATGTTCCGGAGGGAATATGAGCGTTTATGACATCCTGCCCCTTATGACACCGGCCCTTGTCATGCAGGTGCTGATACAGGCCTATTTCATACGCCACTGCTGGCGTAACGGCGCTCTGTCAAAGCGCGCCAGGGTGCTGTACATCTTGTCCATCGCGCTGCTTAATATACCCGCCGCGGCAGCATACCTGTTCCTGTCCCGAAAGAGAGAGACGGACCTGCCTGACGATATGGATGGCCTGGAAGGCGACAACCACATCCGCAATGGAGTTTTTGTGCTGCTTGTGATGGCATATGAGCTGTTTTCGCTGCGCATACTGGCCTCCGGCACAGGCACAGGGCAAAATACCATGCTCAGGTGGCTACTGGCGGCCTGTTTTGTATGCATGATTGTGCAGGGGCTATTGGTGAGCAGGCGTCAAAAGGCCCTATACTATTTTCTGCCTGCCGCCCAGACCGTTCTGGCCATGGCGGTGGACTACCTGGATAAAACGCAGAGCAGCCAGTTTCTGGTGCTGGCTGTTGTAGCATCCATCATCAACGGCTATCCGCCGCGGCTTGCAAGAAATTATACGGCTGCGGCCTTTGTGCTGTACCTGGCCCAGCAAATCATAAAAGCCGTCATATCCAGTCCCCTTATAACGCCCGATGAGGCCATCAGCCACATCTACGTAAACATGCTGGTATTCGTGCTGGTGTTCATGTCGTTTTACATGCTCAAAAAGCAGCTGCTGGCCAACAAGAGGCTGAAGGAGCAGTCGCTTATGCTGGAGGAGATGGCGGCCCTGTCCGAGCGCAGCCGCATCACGGGGGAAATCCACGATACGGTAGGCCATACCCTGACCAGCGCGGTCATCATCATTGAGGCAGGCGAGGCGCTGCTTGACAAGGATATTGCGGCGGCCAGGGAAAAGTTTGCCCTGGCCAAGGTACAGGTGCAAAAAGGGCTTCAGGGCATACGCCAATCGGTAAAAACCATAAAAGCGGGGGGCGAAAAAGCGTTCCTGCCGGAATTGTACCGGCTTTTGGAGGACAGCCGGCGCAATATGGGCCTTGAAGTAACCGCTGCAGCCGAATTGAATACAGTGCTCTTGCCCATCCAGCAAAGTGTGCTGCTGAGCGCCGTGAAAGAATGCATAACCAACAGCGTAAAGCACGGCGGGAGCTCAAAGGCGGACTTGCTCCTGCAGGAATACAAAGATACCGTTTGTATGACGTTTACCGACAACGGCACGGGCACAGATGAACTGTCCTTCGACTTCGGGCTTGAGACCATGTCCGCGCGGGTGAAAAGCATCGGCGGCAGCCTGCGGGCAGAAAGTGCCCGGGGCGAAGGCTTCACTGTTGGCATCCTCCTTCCGGTGGGCAAAAAGACGGGAGGGCACGGCGAATGAACACAATCCGCATTCTGCTGGCGGATGACCAGACCATCATACGAGAAGGATTGAAATCACTTCTTGAGGCCCGGGAGGGCTTGTGTGTTGTGGGCGAGGCAGGCAACGGCGCGGAGGCTTATGAACTGACAAAGGCGCTTGCGCCCGATGTGGTTTTGATGGATATACGCATGCCGCATACGGACGGCGTGGAGGCCACGCGGCTGATCAAACGCGATTTTCCAAACACAATCGTTATTGTTCTGACCACGTTTGACGACGACGAGTACGTGATCCGCGCTATGACCTACGGCGCGTCGGGCTACCTGCTCAAGGATATTGGCAGCGAAAAGCTGGTAGAGGCTATACGGGACGGGATGTGTGGAAGCATTATACTGCCGGGGCGGATCGCGGCGAAGATTACCGCCCGCCTGTCGTCAAACGGCGCACCGTCCGCTTCGGCGGAGGATTTTACCCAGCGGGAAACGGAGATTATACGCTTGATGGCGCAGGGCAAAAACAACGGCGAAATCGCCAAAGCGCTGTACCTGACCGTGGGCACGGTTAAAAACTACATCAGCCAGATTTACATGAAGCTCAACGTAAACGACCGGGCCAACGCGGTCATCGCGTTCAGGCAGATGGGGTTTTAGCGCTGATGATGTTCAAGCGGCACCGGTACGAAAAAAGGGCGGATCAAACGCCTTTTTTGTTTGCCCTCCCAATATGACTCAAGCCATTACTCCGGGCACTTATCATAGTACCGACTGTACTGCTATTATCATGCCGTACCGAAAAGGAGGCATGAACCATGACAGGGTTTGAATTTTCCACAGAACTTCTTTTAATGTTGCTGCCACTCATCTTCATACAACTGGGGCTTTTCATTTACTGCGCGGTGAAAATTTTCAGGGAGGGCGTACAAAACCTGAGCAAATGGCTGTGGCTTGCCATATGCCTGTTTATCAATCTGCTGGGTCCGATGATTTTTCTGGTCGTGGGCAGAAAGAAGGCCGGCGAATGATTACTGTCAAAAACCTGCATAAGCAATTTCATGCCTTTCACGCTTTGAAGGGCATTGACCTGAATGTGCAAAAGGGCGAAATCTACGGCTTTATAGGCCAGAACGGCGCGGGAAAATCCACAACCATGAACATACTGGCGGGTCTTTCCCGCCCAAGCGCCGGGGAGTGCACGGTTGGGGGGAAGAATGTAACAAAAGCCCGTTACCCCAGCGATCTGGATATCGGATACCTGCCCGAGGACCCGAAATTCTATCCCTGGATGACCGCACGGGAAATGCTTGCATACCTATGCAATAGCGGCGGACCCCGCGTCGCGGCAAGGGAGCGCGTGGGCGAGATGCTTCATTGGGTAGGCCTTGCGGACGCGGCAGGCCGCCGGGTGGGAGGCTTCTCCAGGGGTATGCGGCAGCGTCTGGGCATTGCCGCGGCCATGATTCACAACCCAGCCCTGCTGATACTGGACGAGCCTTCCTCCGCGCTGGACCCTGAGGGCCGCAGTGATGTGCTGCGCCTGATGCGAGAAGTGAAGCAGATGGGCAAAACCGTGTTTTTCTCCACTCACATCCTGAGCGATGTGGAACGGGTGTGCGATACGGTAGGCATTATCGCCTCCGGCAAGATGGTAATGGAGAAGCCCCTGGCCCATATACTGCGGGACCATATTCTGCCCGTCTTCGATATTGAGCTTTTCTCCCCCCTTGGCGGCGAGGAAATGCAAAGGCTGCGCCTGCTTCCCGACGTGACGGACGTTCAATTCAAAGAGGGTGTACTTTCAGTTTCCACAATAAAAGCGGATGCGGTATCACGGACGCTAATGAGCTTTTTGGCGGACGGTGATATCCCTGTCAGGTCGTTTGCGCTGCGCAGGCCCGCGCTGGAGGATATTTTCATGAAGGAGGTGAACGGTCATGATGCTTGAACTGCAAAAGGAATGGCGCTTTGGCCTTCGAACCGCCAGATTTCTGATACTGGCGGCGGGATTCTTGTTTTTTGCAATGCTGACACCGGTGATGATGAAGCTGGTTTTACCCGGCGTTATCAAAAGCCAGATGCCGGGCATATCGCCCGAAATGATGGAACAGATGTTTATGATGACGCAGCTTAGCAGCATACAAAGCTACATGGGTGATATGTATGAGATAGGATCGGTGATGGTAGCCTTCACGCTTTGCGGGCTTATGGCCCAAGAAATCAGGGAAAATACGCTGGTGCTGCCCCTGTGCTCCGGCACGCGGTTTGTGCATATCATCGCCGCAAAGATGCTTGTATTCGGCGCGGCGCTGGTTATCGTGCCGACAGCCGCCCTCACCGTCAATTATCTGTACTCCGGGCTGCTTTTTTCCTTTGAAGCTGGCCTTCTCCCCATCCTGCGGAGCGGGCTTTTGCAGGGGGTGTATATGGTGTTCCTATTGTCCTGCCTTGTATGGTGGGGTGCGCTGTTCAAAAAACCCATGGCCGCAGGGTTCATGGCGCTTTTGACAGTCTACGCGTCCGGCCTGCTGGGCAGCGTGCTCCACATATCCTCCTACCTTCCGTCCGGCCTGCTGGATGAGGCGATGCTGCTTACGGCTTCCACATCCCCAACGCTTTTGAGAACACTGCTTATGACCCTTTTAATTATCCTGGTCCTGCTTGCGGCAACGCTTCTTCGCCTTGGGCGCATGGAGTGGAACGAGCGGTAATTTTTTTGAAAATGCGCGAAACGCACAGGAAATCGCGGCGGCTACCGTTTTTGGTGCCGCCGTTTGCGTTTGTATTTCAACCGGTGCGTTTTGTATGTGACAAAGTCACCGGAAAATGCCGCTTTTGCGGGTATACTGACAATGGTTCCTTAGGGCCGATGTTTGTGAAATCATAAACAATTAAGAAGGTGCTGTTATGGGGAAAAAGGTGGTTATCATAGGCGGCGTAGCCGGCGGGGCCAGCACGGCGGCCAGGCTGAGGCGGCTTGATGAAGCGGCGGAGATCATACTTTTTGAGCGGGGGGAGTACATTTCCTACGCCAACTGCGGGCTGCCCTACCACGTGGGCGATGTGATCAAATCCAGGGACGCGCTTTTGTTGCAGACGCCGGAGGGCATGAAAGCGAAGTTCCGAATGGATGTACGCACACGCAGCGAGGTGATTGCCATTGACCGGCAAAAAAAGGCTGTTACCGTCAAAAATCTGGCAAACGGCGTCACGTATTCGGAAGCTTACGATACGCTTGTCATCGCCACCGGTTCCTCGCCGGTTATGCCCCCCATTCCCGGCCGGGAATCGCCGCGGGTCATGACGCTGTGGACGGTAAATGACACAGACCGCATACGCGGCTTTATCAAAGAGAGCGGCGCAAAATCCGCCGTGGTGGTGGGCGGCGGCTTTATCGGCCTGGAAATGGCGGAAAACCTTCAGCGGGCGGGGCTTAGCGTGTCTGTTGCCGAAATGCTGGACCAGGTGATGGCCCCCCTGGATTATGAAATGGCACAGCTCATTCACGAGCACCTTGAACAAAACGGCGTGAAGCTGTACCTTTTGGACGGCGTCGCCGCCTTTGCCGACACGGGCAGCCAGGTCACCGTAAAGCTGAAAAGCGGCAGGGAGCTATCGGCCGATCTTGTGATCCTATCCATCGGCGTAAAGCCCAACAGCGCCTTGGCCAAAGAAGCCGGGCTTACGGTAAGCGGCGCCGGGGGCATTGTGACGGACGCCTTTATGCGCACAAGCGATCCCGACATCTACGCCGTGGGCGACGCGGCGGAGGTGGAGGATTTCATGATCAAGGGACGGACCATG
>JAEWNM010000368.1 GCA_023392755.1 Bacillota bacterium | reverse complement strand
GTACTGGCCTCCATGGTTCTTTTTCTGGCCTGCGTGTACCTCGTATCCTGCATTGCCTTCTGGGCACCTGTGGCGGCGGAGGAATCGGCCTCGCTGGTGCACGGGATGTTTGGCTCGCTGAAAAGGTATCCCCTGGGCGGCATGGCCAAAGGCTGGCAGGCGGTATTCTGTTCCCTGGTACCCGTGGGGCTTACCGGTTGGTTTCCCAGCCTGTGGCTGATGGGTGGATTGAACGGTGATTTTAAGGCAACCGGTTTTCCGGTTTGGACATTTTTGGCGGCGGCTGTCTTCGGGCTGCTGGCCGCACGGCTATTCAGGAAAGGAATGAAGCATTATGCAACATACGGCTCTCCCCGGTATACCGGCTTTGGACATCGCTGACGTCAGTAAAATCTATACCCAATGGCAGCGCTCCGGTCAATGGAAGGATATCGTGAAAAACCTGATCCGCCCGGAAAAAAAGGAAGTGAAGGCGCTGGATCAGCTGTCCCTTCAGGTGCAAAAGGGAGAATTCGTGGCCTATGCCGGCGCCAACGGCGCGGGCAAAAGCACGACCATCAAAATCCTCTCCGGCATATTGCAGCCGACCATGGGCCATGTAACGGTTTTGGGCATGTCCCCCGCCCGCGACCGGGTGGCGCTGATGAAACGCATCGGCGTGCTTTTCGGCCAGCGCACAGAGTTGTGGTTTGATCACCCCGTCATTGTCAGCTACGCCTGGAAAAAGAGCGTGTGGAACATACCGGAGGAGGTGTATCAGGAGAACCTTGCCATGGTGACTGAGCTGCTGGATTTGAAAGACCTTTTGAATACCTTTGCAAGAGAATTGAGCCTGGGGCAGCGGATGCGGGCGGACCTGGGGATGCTGCTGCTTAACAGCCCGGAAGTGCTGTTTCTGGATGAGCCAACCTTGGGGCTGGATGTACTGGCCAAGCGGCAGATGATAGAATTCCTTAAAAAGGTAAACCGGGAGAAAGGCACTACGGTGATCGTTACCAGCCATGATATGGATGATCTGGAGGCCATGGCCCAGCGGATCATACTTCTATCCAACGGAAAAATCGCCTTTGACGGCGACTTTCAGGCACTTCGCCGTGTTCAGGGAAGCTTTACCCGGCTTCTGGTCAGCGGCCCGGAGACGCCCCCTGAGTGGCCGGAGATGGAGTGGATTGCGACCCGGGACGGTGTGCACGAATACGCCTTCCACCAGTCGGACATTGAATTTTCGCAGGTGCTCAGGACGCTGGCGGGCACGCCGGGGATCACCGATCTGGAGATGCGCAAGGCACCCATTGAGGAAGTGGTGGCTTCGCTGTATTTGGCATGGAAGAAGGAAAGCGCATGATAAATTGGCCCCGGGACGGATGGACCGTTCCGGGGCCTAAATCAACGGCACGGTTGATATGTTTCCCCTTATGCAAAAGCCGCCGAAAAAGCGGGGAGATTCATGAATCCAAACGCCGCTGCCCTGTGCCCGCATTTTGTTCAGACGCATACCTGGAAATATTTGCGTTTGCCTTGTATAATGGGTTTGTCGGGTGAGTTGTTCTATTTGTCAAATTTGAATCTGCCTTGCGGAATTTTTGCATTGGGCGGTGTTCCTTATGAAGAAAAGAATGATTGATTTCCTGATGAGCAATGCCAATCCGTCAATCAAGCGCCGCGTAAAGAGCGAAATCCTGCATAATCTCACGCCGGAAGAAGCGACGAGCTATCAGGAACAGATCCTTGATGAGCCAAATATACAGCGCACGATTGCATGCCAAAAAGAAAACGGCTGGCTTGGCAATGGCTTTCACGGAACCAGCAGATACGCCGGCCAGTTCGAAAACATGGAAACCTGTACAAAATACCTTGGAGAAAAGGCTGTTGACAAAGATACGCCGGTTTTGAAACGCTCAATGGAGGCCTTTGCCACTATACCGCTTAACGACTTATGCTATGAAACGCGCGGCATATATATCGACGAGTTCAGGACAACGGGACACGGCCATAACCTTGTTCGATGTGCATGTATCGCCCGTACTGGCTATCACAATGTGATCGATATTTCCCCACAGATACAACTGTCGCTCGACTCATTCAAACGGGCGTTGGAGGTTGATTCCGTTCTTGATGTTACCCATCCTATAAGGAAGGGCAAGCTGCGGGTTTTTAACGATTTTGAGAAATGGCCATGCCGTTATCATTTGGACATTCTGGCACATACGGAATCATGGAAAAACGAAAGCAGCATCAGGCTTATTGCCGACACCATAACAAAATTGATGAAGCGCGACCGGCCTGAATTGATTAATTTGATTCCGTCTTCATGGGCCGGCTATCCGCTTGGCACACTGGGCGGATTTCCGGCGCAGGGGCTCAGCATTACATCCTCCGCGGTTCGGCCAAGCCCGATCGCCATCCCCGGCGGTAAACCTGCCCCATATAACCTGGAATACATCGAGTGGTTCGCCCGGTGCGGTATTGTTCCATATGTTCCGGCGCTGGCGGAGGCAGCTGCCGATATTGCAAACGCTGTAAGGGATGACGGTGTTTGCGAGATACCCGTGGTCGATGCCGCATTCAAGGGTTGGGGCCCGTATGCGGGGCTGCAGTTGGAAACGGATTGGAAATCAAAGGTTCGCCGGGATTGTGATGTTACGTTCAGAGCATTGCTGATACTGCATTATTCCGGCATTGCCGTATAAGGTGAAACGGGAAATTCCAATGTATCGCCGTTTTGTGGTATAAAAAATCCGGAATTTTTCATACGCGGAGGTCCCTTATGATCATCGGTGCTTATCAGTTTGCCGTGTCGAAAAACATCGCGCAGAATATGGATGCCATCCAAAGGGGTGCTGCGCTGGCGGCCAAGGAATCCGCAAGGTTATTGGTCTTTCCAGAATGCGCGCTTACAGGGTATCCAACGCATGAGGCGCGGTCTTCCGACGTTGATATCCAGGCGGTGGAAGAATGCTTTTGTAAATTGCAGAAGCTGTCAAGCCAATACGCCATGCATATGCTGGTGGGAAGCGTGACAAAGAGTGGGGATGTATACCGCAATAGCGCCGTGCTGTTCACGCCAGGCGCTGCCAAAGCCGCTGTTTACAGCAAAAGGGCGCTGTGGGGTTGGGATTTGAGGAATTTTACGGAGGGAAGCCCGGGCGGCATATGGCCGGTAGACGAACTTAAAGTGGGCGTGCGCATTTGCTTTGAAGTCAGGTTCCCTGAGTATTTCAGGGAGCTGTACCGGGCGGATGTAAATTTGGCGGTTGTTATGTTTAACGATGTATCTGAAACCGATGATGTGGAAAGATACGGCTTGATCAAGTCGCATCTTCAAACAAGGGCGGCGGAAAATGTATGCACGGTTCTGTCGGTCAATGACGCGTCATCATACCAGACAGCGCCAACGGCTGTGATTGACAACGATGGAAAAGTATTAAGGGAACTTGCGCGCAATGCCGAAGGGCTGCTTGTTTTTGATTATCAGGTGCCCGAGCTATCCTTCAGCGGCCGGGGGCGAAAGGCAGTATCCGACAGGCTTGCCATATGACCGCAGCATGGCATAAGCCCCGGAACAAACCTGTTCCGGGGCTTTCCACTATTCACTTTGCCGCCAATTGATCCCGGTAACGGTTCATCATTTCCTTGAACAGCTCCGCCGTTGTGGGCGGCGTATAGGTAATGGCATTGGCGCCGGCCTCGATGGTGCGCAGTATGGATTCCTCCGTCTTCCCGCCGGTGGCGATGATGGGCACCTGGGGAAACCTGCGGCGGATGGCGTGAACAATCTCCGGCGTCTTGCCGGCACCGGATACGTTAAGTATCTTCGCACCGGCATCCAGGCGGCCCTGAACATCCTCCTCCCCGCTGACCACGGTGATCACAACGGGGATATCCACCCGCTCGGCCACGTAGCGTACCGTTTCATTGGGGGCCGGGGCATTCAAGACCACGCCGATGGCGCCACGGAATTCTGCATCCTGAGCCAGGCGTGTGACACGGACCCCGGTGGTGGTGCCGCCGCCCACACCGCAGAAGACGGGCACGTCGGCCAGTTGCAGTATGGCATGGGAAATGGCGGGTTGGGGCGTGAAGGGGTATACGGCGATCACCGCATCGGCGTTTGTGTTCCTGATGATGGCCGCGTCGGTGGAAAAGAGGATGGAGCGAATTCGCTTGCCGAAGATACGGATGCCCGTCGCCTGCTGTATGCACTCCGGTACGCGGATGATGTGCTTGCGCAGCCCGCCGTCGATTTGGGGGATGAAGGGAGGGGCCTTGTCCATGGGTATCTCTCCTTTGCGCATCGCTTTACCCGATTATACACAAGGCAAGGGAATTGCGTCAACCGGGAACCAGTCACTGGAAAAAAGTAATTGACAAACAGATGCTTCCGGCGTATACTCCTGCAACAAGGAGGAAGGCTGTATATGCGGATTCAGCGGGCGTATTACCGGGGCTACCTGTACGCGAGCGGCGTTACGGGCTGTTCCCCTTGTGCCTTCTTTCGGTAAGGAAAAGCGCAGGAATGCGGCGGCCCGGAACAAGATTCCAGGCCGCTTTTCATTTAAGGAAAATGGGGGAGGAAGCAAAAGATGATTATCATTTTAAAGCGCAATGCCCAGCAGGACAAGGTGCAGAGCCTGATCCGGGATATAGAAAACCTGGGCATACAGATTCATTACAGCGCGGGTACGCAGGCAACCATACTGGGCCTGATCGGGGACGTGTCCAGGGTGGATGTGAGCCATATCAAGGCCAACGAGGTGGTGGAGGATATCCGCCGCGTCACCGAGCCGTACAAGGCGGCCAACCGCAGGTTCCACCCCCTGGATACGCATGTGCAGGTGGGTGACAGAACCATAGGGGAGGGGCATTTCACCGTGATCGCGGGCCCATGTTCGGTGGAAAGCGTTTCGCAGCTGAAGCTGGTGGCGGATTCGGTAAAGGCAAGCGGCGCTTCATTTTTGCGGGGCGGCGCGTTTAAGCCCCGAACCTCGCCCTACTCCTTTCAGGGGCTGGAGACCGAAGGACTGCGGCTTTTGCTGGAGGCAAAAAAGCAGACCGGGCTGCCCATTGTGACGGAGATCATGGGGGAGGACCAGCTGGAGGACTTTGCGGATGTCGATGTTCTGCAGGTGGGCGCCAGAAACATGCAGAATTTCAAACTGCTAAAGGCCCTGGGCCGCACCAAAAAGCCGGTGCTGCTAAAACGGGGGCTTTCCGCCACCATTGAGGAGTTTCTGATGAGCGCGGAGTATATTCTGGCGGGGGGCAACCCCAACGTGATCCTTTGCGAGCGCGGCATACGCACCTTTGAAACCATGCTGCGGAACAACCTGGATATATCCGCCGTGCCGCTGCTAAAGCGTCACAGCCATCTGCCTGTGGTTATCGATCCCAGTCATGCCGCTGGCATCGCCTGGATGGTGGAACCGCTGGCCAAGGCGGCCATTGCCGCCGGGGCGGACGGGCTGATGATCGAGGTGCACCCCGATCCCATGGCGGCGCTGTCGGACGGCGCCCAATCCCTGGATTGCGATACCTTCCGAAGGGTGATGGAGCAGGTGAAGCGCCGGGCGGCTTTTGAAGGAAAGGAAATGGGCTGACGCGATAAAACAGCCGGTGAGGCTGTGAAAATGGGGTGATTGCATGTGGCAAAAGACAGCAGGGCGGGTGGCAAAGACGCTGTTGGAAGTACCTGGCGTGCAGGCGGCGGTGCTTGGCGGCTCCCACTGCACGGGCACGGCCACAGCGTTTTCCGACCTGGATATTGGCGTGTATTATGAAAATGGCCTCGATACCATGCGGATGGGCGAGGCTTTGACCTTATTGGATGATGAGCACCGGGATAACATTTTCAACAAGCCGGGCGACTGGGGGAAATGGATTAACGGCGGAGCATGGCTCACGGTGGACGGCGTGCGTGTGGATATCCTGCTTCGGGATTCGGCACGGGTGGGCCAGGTGATAACCGATTGCCAAAGCGGAAGGGTTACGGTGGATTTCCAGGCGGGCCATCCATTCGGTTTTGTGAACGCCATCTATATGGGTGAAGTGAAGTATTGTCTTACCATGGCGGACCCCCAGGGCGTGATGGCACATTTGAAGCATCTGACGGAGCCTGTTTCGCAGGCCTACCGTGACGCTGCATCCAAGCGGTTCTTGTGGGAAGCGGGGTTTTCCGCGTCTACGGGCCGGTCCGGCGCTGCCAAGGCGGACATCGTGTATGCCTCCGGCTGCTTGTTCAAGGGCGTCGTATGCCTGATACAGGCTTTGTTTTCGGCAAACGGAGAAATTCTGCTGAATGAAAAGGGCGCCGTAAGGCGCCTTCATCAAATGCCGTTTAGTCCGCCGGGCTTTGCGCAGGGGATGGAAGCGGTTTTGCAGGGTTTGAACAAGAGCAACCTGATGCCTTGCTTTGACCTGCTGGAGGAAAAATGCAGCGAAGCGTCGAAGCTCCTTGGGGGAAATGAGTGAAACAGCAATGAAGCATTTGGTTTTGCCTCACGGAGATGTATGTTTGCCCGCCTTCTTTCCGGATGGAACGCATGGCGTGGTTCGTTGCGTGGATTCGGCGGATTTGGAAGGATGCGGCGTTCCCGGCATTGTGATGAATGCCTATCACCTGCTAACCGCGCCGGGGGTATCCACCCTGCGTGCGGCCGGGGGGCTAAATGGCTTCACCGGTTGGGGAAGGCCGATACTTACCGATTCCGGCGGGTTTCAGGTGTTTTCCCTAATCCAGGAGAATTCCAAATATGGCGTTATACGCAAAAACGAGATTGTATTCTTTCCCGAAAATTCCGACAAGAAGATCATCTTCACCCCGGAAAAGTGCATACAGTCCCAGTTTGCTTACGGTTCTGACATTATGATGTGCCTGGATTACTGCACAAGGCCCGACGATACCGACGAGGTCAACGAAACGGCGGTGGATATCACCATCGACTGGGCGGCCAGGTGCAAGGA
>JAEWNM010000356.1 GCA_023392755.1 Bacillota bacterium | reverse complement strand
GATGGTGACTCCACCGTCTACGTCTCTGTCGACGAGAAAGGCAAGGCCACGACTGAAAAGGTTGTCTTCAACTTTGTGCAAATCCCGGCCGACTCTGCAAAAATAATGATCGAATACCAGAAGGATGGCCAATATCTCAGCGAGTCTTTGGAAACCATCCAGCCGAACACCAATGACTTCCCCGTCAACGCGGACTTAAGCCGTACTCCCACCGGCTATCAGCTGGAGGGCGATTCCACCGTGTACGTTTCCGTTGACGCAAGCGGCAAGGCCTCGACTGATAAGGTAGTCTTTAACTTTAAGCAAATTCCGGCGGAAGAGCCCGAAACCCCGGCTGAGTATCCGGTACAGATCGAGTACGTCAAGGATGGCGGAGTCTTCCATACGGCGTCCCAGGATATCACGGCAGGCGAAAGTGAGTCTGTCCCGGTGGATCATAGCCAAACTCCCGCCGGATACAGGTTGGAAGGCGCCGACTCTGTCAACGTATCAATGGATGCCCAAGGCCATCCCACACCCAACAAAGTCACCTTTACCTTTGTACCGGTGGCGAAAACCATTACGGTCAACTACTGGAATGAATCCAACGCAAATATCGCCACCCCCCAGCAAAAAGCCCTGGGAGTAGGCACCCATCAAATCAATCCTGAACCTGCCGACCTCCAGGCCAACTACCGCATCAAGGGTGATACCGTTAAAACCGTCACGGTGCGCCAGGACGGCACCAGCGATGTGGAATTCGTAACCTTCGTGTATGAGTATGTGGCCCCCGTGGTGGAGACCCCCGTCCCCGTGGGCTCCGCCATCGACCGCTGGAGTGTGACCAATGACAAGGTCAACTTCCGTACCTCCCCCGCGAAAAACAGCAAGAACCTGATTAAGGAACTGCCAAAAGACGCCCATGTTTGGATGTACGAGTCGGCATATAATGAGTCCAACGAAGTTTGGACCCGCGTGAGGGTGGACGGCCAGGACGGCTATGTGATGACCGAATTCCTCAACATGATGACGCAGGCGCAAAGCGACGCCTATCAGGCTACGCTGCCTTCGCCCATGCCAACCCGCACGCCTGCTCCCACCAATACCAATACGCCATCACCCAGCCCTGTACCCAATCAGTACGCCGGTTATGCCCTGACCAACAAGCAGGTGGCGCTTAGGATGGAGGTCAGCACTTCCGACCAGAGCATTTTGTCCACCCTGCCCATAAACACGCTGGTAAACGTGATAGGTCAGGTATATCAGGGAAGTGATCCCTGGTCCCTGGTGGAAACGCTGGACAAAATCACCGGCTACGTGCCGGATAGCGCACTTCGCCGCATCACGGCGGAGGAAGCCAAATACTACATCGACGAGTATAGCGCCGCCCATCCCACAGCTACGCCTACGCCCACTCCCACCCCCACCGCCACGCCGGCCCAGCAAAGCGGCTATGCCGCCACCCTTGGCGATAACGTGCCCATGCGCGGCGCGGCCGATCCCAACAGCATGCTGGTAAACATGCTGGCCAAGAATGTGGTGGTATACGTAAACGGCCAGGAGTATATGGATAGCAAGGTCTGGCATATCGTGCGGTTTGAGGGACAATACGGCTATATCCGCTTCGACCAATTGCGCTGGCTTTCCCAGGCGGAAACGGATGCGTATTTGAAATCCCTGAACGCACCCACCCCTACCCCCGCGTATACACCGCCGCCGCTGAACGAAAACAGCCCTTCCAGCTATGGCTATGTAACGAACAGTGGCGTCAATTTCCGCTCTACACCCGGCGGAACCAGAATCCGCTTCCTGAACAAATATGCATTTGCCTTGGTTCTGGGCAGCACACAGGTGAACGGAGCAACCTGGTATAAAGTGAACCAGTCGGGTACCGAAGGATATGTATCCGGCGATTACTTCAAAGTGCTGACGCTGGCCGAGCTGGAAGAATTTTTGCAAAGCCCCGAATACACCCAGGGGGCGACCGGCGGAACCGGCGGTTCCGGAGGCTCCGGCGGCTCCGGCGGCAGCAATAACGATCCGCCTACCTCACCGGAGGATTGGAACGTGGGCACCTGGACCAATCCCAATACGGGGCTGGATGCCACCTACGAACCCTTCGACCCCTACGCAACGCCGGACCCCCTGCCCACCGCCAGCCCCAGCCCCACACCCGAGCCTTTTGAAACGCTTCCTCCGCCTACTGAACCGCCGGTGGAAACGCAGTCGGACAGCCCCAGCTTTATATGGCTGGGATTGGGTGTAACGGCTCTGGCAGGCTTTGGCGGCCTGTATGCCTATGCCCTGCACAAGTCCAATCAGCGTAAAGCCGCGGCACGTGCCGCCCAGCGCAGGGCCGCCATGCAGCAGAACCCGCAAAGCGGCGCAAGGCCCTATGCCCGCGCCACAAATGCCCCCATGGTGCCCCCTGCATCCGGCACACAGGCAAGGCCGCCGGTGCCCCCCGCAGGCGCGCAAAGGCCTCAGACGCCAGGCGGAACTTCCTCCCCCTATAGCCAACGGCCCACGCAGCCTGCCGGCACGGCCCAGCGCCCCGCGGGAACAGCTGCCCAGCCCGGTGCCTCACCCGCGGCGCGGCCCGGCCAGCAACCCAGCGCGTTTGCAAGGCCCACTGCCGGAGCACAGTCCGGATCACAGCACTCCGCTCCTTACAGGCCGGAGGCACAGAGCAGCCCGGCGCCCTCCGATGGGCAGGGCGGAATAACCCAGCGCAACGGCGCTGTGGGCGGCACTGCACGCCAGCCCAGAACCGTCCGGCATGCGGGTACCCCGGCTGACCAGGCACCGCCGACCGATACCAACGAAAACCTGTAATCAAAACGCACATGTCGCTGGTTTGCGATCTAAAATCGGAGAGCTGCGGCCCTCCGATACCTCCTGGGGTTTTTTGATGGTCTACCGGGGGAGGCAATGCCTCCCCCGGCATCTATGTTGAAGGGAACTCATCCCCATAGCATCCGTACATAGGGTAGAAATTGAAACAGCCCCTCCGGCATATGCGTCGGAAGGGCAGTTTTTGATTAGGAATAATGCGGGTGGCTTTTGGAGAAGCGATAAAGGCCGGAAAACGAATGTTTTACTTCTTTGAATGGTCTAGTAAACCAGAAACCAGGTACTCACATAACCTGTGGTGCCGTTTACGCTCACCAGCGTCCAGTCCGCACCCTTGTCCAGCACCGTCACACCGGTATCCACCGCCAGCTTTTTTATGATAGCGGAGTTCCAGCTTGGACCAGTTCGAAAGTTGACAACGCTGCCCCCGTTGGGATTTTTCACTGTGGCGGTAAAGGGCGCAGCAGTCATCTTCAAGTAGACGGTCATCATATAGCCTGTCTTTCCATCCACCTGGACCTTGCACCAGGTATCTCCGCCTTGCAGCACGGCAACGGGCGTATAGCTTTTATACTTGCCTAGGACAGCCGCTGATTGTGAGGCCGTTTCCCTTAAATTCAATACCTGCGTACGCTTGGGGTTGTTCACCACGGCGTGTTGGAATGCGCCGCCTTCCTGCGTGGATAGGTATTTGGATGCGATATAGCCCGTTTGGCTGTTTACCCGCACCTTGTACCAGTCGACTCCTTTCACCAGAACGTCTACCTTGGTCCCATCGGCGACACCGCTGATCACCGTTCCCGATTCAGCGGGAGACTGGCGCAGGTTCACACCCTCGCCTGTATTGGTGCGCACATAGCGCGCCGCAATAATGGCATCGTTGCCGGCAGTCAGGTATTCTTTCATCATGTAGCCTGTTTTGCTGCCCGCCTGCACCTTGTGAAAGGTGTCGCCCTCCTCCAGTACCAACACCCAGGTGCCTGTGGGATACAACCCCAGTACGTTGGCCGTCTGGCCGGCGCTTTCCCGCAGCTTCAAAGTTCCACCTTTTACAGCCAAATAGGCGGCATCGGCCAGGGAAAGCGCGGGGAGAATGCACAGCGCCGCCGCCAGCACAACGGCAAGCCCTCTTTTGCATTTGGCGCAACGCTTTGCACAGCTTTTCATGGCAACGCCTCCTTGACTGATATGAAACTGTTCAGCCGCCTAACATCCGTTATATGCAAAATACGTCCATCAAGCAGCATTTGCA
>JAEWNM010000342.1 GCA_023392755.1 Bacillota bacterium | reverse complement strand
GAGTACCCCTGCCTCCTTGGGATAGGCCGCCGCCAGGTCCAGGGATATTACGCCTTCGCCCATACAAACGTCCCCGGCGGCATGCTCCCGGCCCGGCTGCTGCTCATAGCCCGCAATAACGGGCACGTTATGGTTCATGCTCCTGGTGTTCCATAGCGTATACCGCTCCGGCCCGAAGGTTTTGGCGGTATACGTCATATTGCCGGCATCCACAATCTCCGGCTCACCGTCCATATACAAAAGAAAGCTGCCCACATCGTTATGGTTGTGGTTTTCACCGTTATGGCCGGCTTTTACGGCGGCGTACAGCCCTCTCCGGCCGGCGCCCCACACCTGCAAATCCTTCAGGATGACGGTGTCCCCGCCCGCGTGAACGCTTTGCTGATCCGGCACATGGAAAAACAGCCTTGCAAGCACGCGGTAGGTTTCCGGCGTATCGCGGGGCAGTACGCTTTTTGCATTGGCCGCCAACTGCGTGCCCAGCGCGGCCAGGTCCCGCTGCCCGGTACGCACGCCAAAGCGGTAGACGCGCTCGCCGTCCAGCAGGGGCTTTGCGTCGCAGTCGGCAAAATTCCAAAAATAATCGCCCGCAATGTGGGCTTTGCGCGGGAAATCCGCGATGGCTTTTATTTTCGGCTCATCATAAAAGGAAGCACGTCCATCCGTCAGGTAATAGATGTGCTCCAGGCAATCGAAAAGCGAGCCTCCGGCCATGTTCCAGTAGCCGGCGCCCTCATCGCAGCCGCCATCTTCAGGCATGACTGCCAGGTAGCTGTCCAGCATACGCATGGCCCGGCTCACGCCTTCGAATAGCAAGCCGTCCTCCGCATCCATCAAAAGAAGGGTGGAGAGGATATTGGACAATATCCAGGGCGTCCAGTTGTTCACATCGCTTCTGATCATCCCCATCCACCAGAAATCGTCATGGTGAAAGAAGGGCTTCACAATCCTCCTGCCCGCTTCCAGCCTAACACGCCTTGCGATCAGGGGAGAAATGCCGTCCAGCTTGTCCCGGAGCAGGTAGCATGTCCACAAAAGCAGCGACGACGTTTGGGCGGCAAACAGGTCGATGTACGGGTTTTCAATATCCGGCAGGGGCCTCTGTGCTGCCTTGGGCGCGCCCTGATGGGCGGAGCCGTTGTGGGCGCTTATGCCCCAGAAGCTTTCCTCGCAAATGCACCACAGCCCGTTCGTTACCTGGTCCAGGTACGCGCCGTTGCCCTGGATGCATTCGGCCAGCATGGCGCAGAGCAGCATCCGGCGGCGGGCGAAATACGGTGTTTCATACACCGCCCTGTCCCCCGTGCGCACAAAGGCCAGAAACCTTGTGGCGGGAAGCGCGGGGTACGGCATATCCAGCTGCTCCCGGGCAACGGCCAGGATTTCCTCCCGCATGGCGGCGGGTATGCTTTCCCAGGCTTTCCTGTCCCCGGCCGGAGGGATGGGCAGGCGCTTGTCCTTGGGCGCGAATAAAGCGCGCAGTCCTGTTTGCTCCAGATATTCCGCAAACATATCGAACCTTCTTACTGCCACGCGGGCGGTGCGCATTCAGGAACAACAAAAAACGCAAAAGCCCGCCGGCAAAATGGTGCGGCCGCTTTCCCGCACCTTTACCCTTTAAGCCCCGTGGTGGAAATTCCTTCAATGAAATACCGCTGCAGGAGAAGAAACACGATGGCCACAGGCACCAGCGAGCACAGCGAGGCCGCCATGATCAAATGGTAGTCGCTGGTATACTGCTGTATAAAGCGGCGCAGGCCAACCTGTATGGTTTTGTTTGCATCGGTGGCAAGGTAAATCAGCGGGCCCATAAAGTCGTTCCAGGTGCCCACAAAGGTAAATATGGCCAGCGTGGCAATGGCCGGCGTTGCCAGGGGCAGTATGATGCGCGCCCATATGCCGTATTCGCTCAGGCCGTCGATGCGCGCCGCTTCGTTCAGCTCATTGGGGATGCCCAGATAAAACTGGCGCATCAAGAATACGCCGAAAGCGGAAAAGGACTGGAGCACGATCAGCGCCCATGGCGTATCGTAAAAGCCCATGCCGCGCATCATGATAAACTGGGGCAGCATATATACCTGCCAGGGCACGGCAATGGTGCCGATATAGCACAGGAACAATGCGTCCCGCCCCGGAAAACGCAGCTTTGCGAAGGCGTAAGCGGCGAAGGAGGATGTCAAAAGCTGCATCATGGTAACTGCGACGGCCACAAACGCGGTGTTTTTGAAGTAGGTCGTCAGCGGAACCCGCTGCCATATGAGCACATAGTTTTCCCAGTGGCGCACGGAGGGAATCCATTCGATGGGATAGCGGAATACATCCTTATCCAGCTTCAGGGAGGAGGAAACCATCCACACGAAGGGGACGAGCGCCAGGCAGGCCAGCAAGGCCAGCACGATGTACAGTACTGTTCTTCCCAATACGTGCAGCCAAGAGGCCTGCCTGCGGCCAGCCCGCAGAGCCGCTGTTGTCATGATATATGCCTCCTCTAATGCCTATTGCGTACCCTAAGCCCAGCAGTTTGGATGGGCGTAGAAGGGATACCGGAAGCGGCATTACATGTAGTTGACCCATTTTTTCTCGGCCCTGAACTGTATAATGGTCACGCACAGCACAATGGCAAACAGCACCATGGCCACGGCGCTGGCAACGCCGTACTTGATCTGTGTGAAGCTCAATGTGTAAATGTGGTAGACCAGCATCAGCGTAGACCTGCCCGGCCCGCCCTCGGTCATAATGGCCACCACGTCGTAAATCTTGAAGCAGCTGATCACCATCATGATGGATACGAAGAAGGTGGTGGGGGTGAGCATGGGAAAGGTGACCTTCCAAAATCTCTGCCAGCCGGTGGCGCCATCCACCGTGGCGGCCTCGTACAGCTCCCTTGGCACGCCCTGCAGCCCGGCCAGGTACATCACCATATAATACCCCGCGCTGCGCCATACGCTGACCAGTATAATGGCCAGGATGGCGTGGTCCTTGCTTTGCGTCCAGGATTTTCCTATGTTGATGCCAACCAGGGACAGCGCCTGGTTGATTGGCCCGAACTTCATCAAAAGGTAGCTCCAGCACGTGCAGATGGCCACGATGGATGCTACATAGGGAAAGAAAAATATGACCCGCATGACCTTCGCAATTTTCGCCGCCCGGTTGAGCACCATGGCCAGCGCCAGGGAACAGGCGATGGTCAGGGGTACGGTAACAGCGGTGTACACCACGGTGTTGCGCAGCGCAATGCCCAGGTCGGATTTGTCAAAGCTGAAGTTTTTGAAGATGGCGGCAAAATTGCCAAAGCCCGCCCATGTGATTTTTTCGATAGGCCCGCCGTTCCAGTTCATAAATGCCAGCACGACGGAAAAAATGACCGGCACCAGTGTGAAAACCAAAAAGCCCAGAAAATTGGGCGCCAGAAAGGAAAAGGCGATGAGCGTGTTTTTCCTTTCCTGCTTGCTGCGTTTGCGGTTGTTAATGGCCGGCGCGGTGCTTTGGGCCATCCGGCATTCCTCCTTAGGCTTTTATCGAAATGCCCCACATTTGGCTGATTATAAGTAATCCCTTACCAGGCTCTGTCCCGCCACAGGCGGAGGCGACGGCGGCGACGCAAGCAAAAATGTTGCTCGTATAAGCAGCATTTTTGTGGTTGCGGGATTTTTCAGCAGGCTGACGAGGGGGCCGCAGCCCCCCTCGTCAGCC
>JAEWNM010000331.1 GCA_023392755.1 Bacillota bacterium | reverse complement strand
GCACATAGACCACAGGCATGCCCGTTTCCCTGGCTTTGTCAAGCAGGAGCCGGATATTATGAAGCGTTTCCGCCGCGCGCCAGGCGGCTTGATCCCCCCTGCCGAATATGTTCTCCTGAGAATCGATAATCACCAGAGCCGCCTTTTCCATGATTTCTCACTCTCCCTTTATGCGCGAAGCATAGCATTCCTTTTCGCCGGCGTCAAGAAGGCGCATTGGCTTTTCATTGACAAATGCGCACGTTCGTTCTATGATAAGTCGAAACGTATGGGCCTGAGGAGGCATTCATGATCATACTGGGCATCGATCCGGGACTGGCTACCCTGGGGTGGGGCGTCATCGAAACGGACGGCCACAAACAGCGCCTCCTGCAATACGGCACAGTGCTTACGGAAGCCGGCGTGCCCATACCCCAGCGGCTGAAAAGCATTCAAACGGGCGTCCTCAGCCTGATACAATTATACAAGCCCGATGATATCGCCTTTGAAGAGCTGTTTTTCGCAAGAAATGTTACCACCGCCTTACTGGTCGGCGCGGCACGCGGCGCGGCCATTATTGCCGCCGCAACGCATACAGAAAACCTGTATGAGTATACACCCATGCAAATCAAGCAGGCCGTGACGGGTTATGGCAAGGCGGACAAGAAGCAAGTACAGCAGATGGTGAAGCTTCTTTTGTGCATGGAGGAGATACCAAAGCCCGACGATGCCGCCGACGGGCTGGCGGCGGCCATAACCCACGCCCATACCAGCCACTCGAAGCATTTGTTCAAGATGAAATAAGCCGGAGGCGCGCATGTACGCATTCATATCGGGCCGTGTGGCGGAAAAGGGAAACGGGGAAATTGTGCTGGAAGCGGGGGGCATAGGCTACGCGCTGCAATGCAGCATGACCACGCTGTCCGCCGCGCCGGCCATGGGCGAAGCCATGCGCCTGTACACCTACCTGTCCGTAAGGGAGGACGCCTTGGAACTGTTCGGTTTTGCCAGCAAAGAGGAAAAGGCCATGTTCCTGCGGCTTGTCAGCGTCAGCGGCATCGGCCCGCGCACGGCGCTTGGCGTATTGGGGAGCATGCCGCTCAAGGACCTGCACCTGGCCATTTTGACCGGGGATTTGAACGCGCTGAGCCGCGCGCCTGGGGTGGGCAAAAAAACGGCGCAGCGGATCGCGCTGGAGTTGAAAGATCAAATTTCGCAGGAGGCGCTCACAGGCCTTCCACCAGAGCATGTCTCCGGTGCGCCGGTGCGCGACGACGCCCTTAACGAGGCCATGCAGGCGCTGCAGTCCCTGGGCTATACCCCTGTGGAGGCCAGCCGCGCACTGCAGGCGGTGCGCGGAAAATCGGACAAGGCCGACGAGCTCATCAAGCTAGCCCTGCGCACCATGGCTGGGATGTAGGAAGACGGGTAATTGCGGGAAGAGGGCCTTTTGAAAAATCTTTTGCTATATAGATAGAAACACGCAATTTCGACCTGCGTTTGTAATGCGGCAATGAAGGAGATACCCATGTCCGATGACCGTTTGATGATGACCGGGTTCCGCCCGGAGGACGATGTGCAGGAGCAGTCCCTTCGGCCCCGCAGCCTGCGTGAATATGTAGGCCAGGGCGCGGTGAGGGAGCGGCTGCAGGTATACATACAGGCTGCCCTCAAGCGGCGGGAATCCCTGGACCATATTCTGCTGTACGGCCCGCCGGGGCTGGGCAAGACGACCCTGGCCTGCATCATCGCCGGCGAGATGGGGCAAAACATCCGCGTCACCTCCGGCCCTGCCATCGACCGGCCGGGAGACCTGGCCTCCATACTCACCAACCTGAACGCGGGGGATATTTTGTTCATTGACGAAATACACCGCTTAAGCCGGGCCGTGGAGGAAGTGCTCTATCCCGCCATGGAGGATTATGCCCTGGATATCATGATTGGCAAAGGGCCTACCGCCCGTTCCATCCGCCTGGACCTGCCCAGGTTTACGCTGGTTGGGGCCACCACCAGGGCCGGGCAGCTGTCCGCGCCGCTTCGGGACAGGTTTGGCATCATGTTCCGGCTGGAGATGTACAGCCCGGAGGAGCTTTCGCAGATTGTGCGCCGCAGCGCGGGCATACTGAACGTGGCCGCCCAGGAGGATGGCATTTTGGAAATCGCGCGCCGCAGCCGGGGCACGCCGCGCATCGCCAACCGCATGCTAAAGAGGGTGCGGGATTTTGCCCAGGTGCGGGCGGAGGGGACCATTACCAAAGAGGTGGCCAGGGACGGCCTTACCATGCTGGATGTGGATGAGCTTGGCCTGGACAGGGTGGACAGGACCATGCTGACCACCATGATGGACAAGTTTGGCGGCGGCCCGGTGGGGCTGGACACGCTGGCGGCCACCACGGGCGAAGACCCCATCACCATCGAGGATGTATACGAACCTTATTTGATGCAGTTGGGCTTTATCATGCGCACGCCAAGGGGCCGCGTCTGCACACCGTCCGCCTACGGGCATTTGAAGCGCACACCCCCCGCGCGCCCCCAGGAGGACGAGGGGCAAACACGGCTGGATATTTGAAAAGAAGCAAGGAACACGCATGAAAACATCCGACTTTTTCTATGACCTCCCCGAAGAGCTCATCGCCCAAACCCCCATGGAGCCAAGGGACCAAAGCCGCCTTATGGTATGCCGCAGAAAAGCGGGCACCATTGCACACCGCGTATTTTGCGACCTGCCGGAATACCTGCGAAAGGGCGACGTTCTTGTCATCAACCAAACCAGGGTCATTCCCGCAAGGCTTTTAGGCGTCAAGGAGGATACCGGGGTTCCCGTGGAATTCCTGCTTTTGAAGCGCCTGAACCAAACCGACTGGGAGGCCATTGTCCGGCCCGGGCGGCGCTTGAAGCCCGGGGCCCTGTGCGCCTTTGGCGGCGGGCTTTTGCGTGCCCAGGTGCTAACGAGCGTGGAGGATACAGGCGGGCGCACAGTGCGCTTCCTTTATGACGGCGTGTTTGAGGAATTGCTGGACAGGCTGGGCGAAATGCCTCTGCCCCCTTACATTCACGAAAAGCTGCAGGACAAGGGCCGCTATCAAACGGTTTATGCCAAAGAGGACGGCAGCGCCGCCGCACCAACCGCCGGGCTGCACTTTACGCAGGAGCTGATTCATCGCATTCAAAGCATGGGCGTTGTCATCGTCCCCATTCTTTTACATGTGGGCCTTGGCACCTTCCGCCCGGTGAAGGTGCAAAGCATAGAAAACCACGTGATGCACGCCGAATACTATGAGGTCACGAAGGAGGCGGCGGAGCAGATCAACAATGCGCGCCGATGCGGCGGGCGCATACTGTGCGTTGGCACCACCAGCGTGCGCACCCTGGAGACGGTGGCGGATGAGCACGGCGTCATCCATCCGGGCCGCGGCGAAACCAGCATATTCATCACGCCCGGCAAGCCCTTTCATGCCGTGGACGCGCTGATAACCAATTTTCATCTGCCGGAAAGCACGCTGCTCATGCTGGTTTCCGCCTTTATGGGCCGGGAGCAGGCTTTGAATGCTTACCGGGAGGCAGTGGATGAAAAATACCGCTTCTTTTCCTTTGGCGACGCGATGCTGATTATGGATTGACCCCAATCTCCCTTACAAGCTCGCGCGCCTTTTGGGACGCTTCCTGAAAAACCTTATCCCCCTCCGGGGTGATGGCATAATACTTGCGCACCTTTCCCCCATGAAGCCTGTTTTCCACGGACAAAAGCCCGGCCTGCTCCAAGCTGTGCAGGATTGGATACAGCGTGCCGGCGCTGATCTGATAGCCATGGGCCGATAATTCAGCAATCATCCAGGAGCCGAAAAACGGCTCCTTTTTGGCGTGATGCAGTATATGAAGCTGGACAAAGCCCAAAAACAGCTTTCTCAAAATAGGCTCTTGCATATTGTCCGCCCTTCTGATATCATGATATCGAAAACCGATATCATGATACGTTATCGAAATTCGACTCCCGGTGCATTATAGCAGCAATGCGCGAAAAAAGCAAGGGACGGAGGATGAACCATGAAACAGGCCGAAAAAGAAAAGCGGGCGCTTCTCAAAGAAGTCGCCCTTGTGTTTTTAAAGCTGGGCGCCCTTGCCTTCGGCGGCCCGGCAGCCCACATTGCCATGATGGAGGAGGAGGTTGTTCACCGCCGCAAGTGGCTTGGCAAGGAAGCCTTTATGGACATGCTGGGGTTCACCAACCTCATTCCCGGCCCCAACTCTACCGAGATGGCCATTCACCTGGGCTTTGAGCGGGCCGGCCGGGCCGGGCTTTTTATAGCCGGCGCATGCTTCATACTGCCCGCGGCCATACTGGTGGGCTTGCTGGCCCACATTTATCAGGCATACGGCACGGTTCCTTCCGTCGCCCATCTATTTGACGGCATGAAGCCCGTGATTCTGGCGGTTGTCGCGCAGGCCATTCTCCGCCTTGGCAAAGCGGTGCTGAAGAAGGCGGATATGGCCGTGCTGTTTGCATTCGTCTTCCCGGGGGCGGTGCTGGGACTGCCGGAGATTCCCCTGCTGCTGGGCGCAGGCCTTGTGATGTTTTTGGCCCGGAAGCAAAAAGAAGGCAGGCCCAGGGCATTGGCGGTGGAGCCCATCACCCTGGGCGCGCTGTTTTTCGTGTTCCTCAAAATCGGCACGGTGCTGTATGGCAGCGGGTATGTGCTGATCGCGTTTTTGGAATCGGAACTGGTGAAGAACGTCCCCGCCCTTACCGCCCGGCAATTGCTGGACGCCGTGGCTGTGGGGCAGTTCACCCCGGGGCCGGTATTTACCACGGCCACCTTTGTGGGCTATCTCATCCACGGGCTGCCAGGCGCGGCGCTGGCCACGGCCGGAATTTTCCTGCCCTCTTTTCTGCTGGTGCTGGTTTTGCGCCCGGTGATGGCAAAAATGCGGGCCTCCCGCACCCTTTCGCATGTGCTGGACGGGGTAAACGCGGCCTCCCTGGCACTGATGGCGGCGGTGGCCGTCAAACTGGGCATGCAAACGCTTGTGTTCTGGCCGCATATCATCCTCTTTGCCGCAAGCGGCTTGCTCCTCATCCGCTTCAAGGTTCATTCCGCGCTATTGATGGCAGGGGGCGCGGCGGCGGGCATGCTCCTCGGCTTGCTTGGCATTTCGCCTTGAAAAGAAGAAAGGCGCAATGGTATAATGAACCATCCCGCATATCGGGGATCACGGGTATCGGATGCTGAGTCGGACAAGCATGGAAGACAGCTTGTGAAAGGCGGGCGCATATGCGCAGCATGATCTTCAGATTTCTGGCTTGCGTGGGAGCGGTGCCCCTGTGCGTATATCTACTGCCCGGCGTCTCGGCCACGGATTACACCTATGCCGTTATTGCCGGGGCGGTTCTTGGCGTGATATATATCACACTCCGCCCGGTGGCCAAGCTGCTCCTGGGTGTGTTCAACCTGTTCACCCTGGGGCTTTTGTATGTGCTGCTGGACGCCTGGCTGGTGCAGCTTTGCGGCTGGGTAATGCTGGGCAAGTTCCAGGTGGACAGCTTTCTGTGGGCGCTGGCAACAGCCCTCATCGTAAACGTAGCCCGCGGCTTCATAGGAAAAATTGCAAAGCCGTCCAAATAAACGGTTTACGCGAAGAGGCTTGTATGGAAAACGAACTCCTGATGGAGGCCGTGCAGCTGGCCGGCCGGATCATACTGGAAAACGGCGGCGAAACGTACCGTGTTGAGGATACGGTGGAGCGCATGGGCCGCGCTTTTGGCTGTACAAAGGTGGAAGTGTTCGCCGTGCCCAGCGGCGTGTTCATCACCCTTGCCTTCCCGGACGGGGAGGAAAGGACATCCGTCAAGCGCATCCGCCGCCGTGGTACGCACCTGCAAAAGGTGGATGACGCAAACCAGGTCAGCCGGGCGGCGGCCGCGGGCGATATCAGCCCGCGGGAGGCGCTATTGCGCCTGAAGGAAATCGAAAGCTGGGAGGATGTGAAGGGCCGGGCATATATGCCCTGGGCCGCCGCGGTATCCTCCTTCAGCTTTGCCATTATGTTTGGCGGGGGCGTTGTGGACGGCCTCGTCGCCTTTTCCTGCGCGGCGCTGACCCAGGGGCTGATACGTATGATTAAAAAGTACAGCATGCACTATATCGTCACCAGCCTGGTTGGGGGCGCCATCTGCACGCTGCTGCCGCTTGCTTTTGAACGGCTGACCGGGCTGGGCCTTGTGGACGCCATGGTCGCCGGGGCGCTGATGCCCCTGCTGCCCGGCCTTGCCATGACCAACGCGGTGCAGGATACCATGCGGGGCGACATGCTCTCGGGCGTGACCCACGCCGCCCAGGCGGTTATGATCTGCGCGCTGGTGGCCGGCGGGGCGCTGGTGGCCCAAAGCCTGTTCCTTATGCTGGGAAAGGGGATGTGACATGGGCGATTCCCTGATCAATGCGCTGCTCACCAGTTTTTTCGCCACCCTGGGGTTTGGCGTGCTGCTGCATGCCCCCGGCCGCGCGCTGTTGATGGCCTCCATCACCGGCATGGCCGCCCATGGCTTTAACTGGGCGCTGAGCGCCGCCGGCCTTTCGGCCCACGGGGCCGTATTTGCGGCGGCAGCCGGCGCATCCATACTGGCGGAGCTTTTGGCCAGGCGGATGAAGATGGCCGCCACCGTATTCATCACCCTGTCCATCATACCCCTGGTGCCCGGCCTCGCGCTCTACCGTGCCATGGCTTTCCTGGCCCAGGGGGAGAGCAAAGCCGGGCTTGAGCTGGGTGTATCCGCCATGGTATCCTTTTTGATGATTGCTTTGGGCATCGCCATGGGCTCGTTTCTGGTGCGCCTTCGCAGGGGCAGGGGCGGCACCCGGCCTCCCGCGGCGGGGGACACCCAAAGCGCCACATAGCGCACAGCAAAAACCCGGCGACAGGAGATGCATCCTGCCACCGGGCCTGCATTATGGGTTCCCAAGGGCCCTCCCTTGGCTTTTCCTTGCTACCTTACAATCTCCACGTACGTTTCCCCGGTCATCTGCTTCCAGTAGTTGCGTATGACATTTTGATTGGTCACGCCGTAACTGGGATCATTCTGCTGGCATTCCGCCATATCCCGCAGGAAGTGCACGCACAGGTGGCCGTCAAAGCCGTTGCCCAGGATGGAGCCGCTCAGGTGCGGCGTGTTGTGCATGGAAGCCAGCGTCCAGCGGCCGTCAGGGAGCTTTACATACACGGGCTTGGGCGTCCAGGTGGTTGTTCCGAAAGCCGCATTCATGATCTGCGTATCCCGCAGTGTCAATGGCTCGGAATCGGCATGGCGGCCCAGGGAGTACAGCCTCAGCGTCCAGCTTCTTTTGCTGGCGGGATCAAATATCAGTATATTCTGCCCGCTTCTCATGCTGGGTTTGACGGAATCAAACCAATGCAGCAATTTCACCTGGCTTTTGTCGGGGCCGTCAATGATGCCCGCGCCCTCCTCCAATTGAGGCAGGGGCGTAGATGCATCCTTGGCGCCGCCGCCGTACAGCGCCTGCTGCGTGCCTGACCCGGCAATGCCGTCCGCTGTCAAATTGTTCCGAATCTGAAACTGCACAACGGCATCCCTTGTTTCCGTGGTATACGTTCCGGTAACGGAAGCGTTGTAGCCCAGATTCTTCAAGGCGGTTTGCAGGTTGGTAACGGCTGTTCCCGTTGCGTTCAGCTTCAGTGTCGTATAACTGGGCGGCGGGGTTGCCGCTGCCTCGTCGGCCGAGCGGGCACTGCCGCTTTGAAGCACGGCATATGTTTTGGTTCCGGCCAGCCCGTCGCTGGTCAGGGCGTTGTTGGCCTGGAATGCCTTGACGGCGGCGACGGTGGCATCGTCATATGTTCCTGTGATGCCGCCGCCGTAATACTTCAGCGCTTGCAGCTTCTCCTGCAAAAGCTTGACATCGTCCCCCGTGCTGCCCTTGCGCAGCGTGCGGCTCAATGTGACGTTGCCGGGTGTCTGGGTGGAAGGGGGGGTAGTCGGTTCGGAGGTGGGTTCTGGCGTAGCCTCGGTAGGCGGCGGTGTGGGAGCGGAGCCCTGTGATGCCTGGGCATACAGAAGCGTCAGCGTCTTTGCGCCCGCCAGGCCGTCCGTGGTCAGGCTGTTATTCCTTTGAAACTGCTTTACGGCAGCTTCCGTACCCCTGCCAAATATGCCGTCCGCGGCGCCCGCGGCGTACCCCAGCTTGTTAAGCGCCTCCTGCATGGTCTTCACTGCATCGCCCTTGGAACCGTAGCGAAGTGTCGCGATGCTGCCGGATGAGGAACCGCCGGTTGTCGAACCCGGCGACGCCGTAGGGGGATTGGTGGCTTCCGGTGCGTCTCCCCCCGCATTGCCGGCCGTGCCGTACAGCGCTGTCAGCGTTTGGTGACCGGCGAGACCATCCGCCACAAGGCCCTTACTCCCTTGAAAACGCCTTACGGCTTCCTCCGTGCCCCGGCCAAACTTGCCGTCCACGCCTTTTGTATCAAACCCCAAATCCGTAAGCGCCTGCTGCATGGCCCGCACCTGCTCGCCGCTGCTGCCGTAGCGCAGCGTCGCATACCGCGTTTCGGCGGATACGGTGACAAAGGATGTCACGCATAGGATAATGGCCATAACAAGCGCGGTCCGGCTATGAAGCTTTGTTCGCATGAATAACGTTCCTCCTTATGAGGTAGTAGCCACAGTATACCAAAAGATGACGGAATGGTAAATAAGTTTTAAGAATTTATTACAAATATTTTTTTCCGCATGTATTCCTGTAAAATCGCACCCAGTAGCCTGCCATCGCATGAAAAAAGCAGGAAAACCCGTTATAATAGATGAATCATGTTTGAGATAAGGAGGGATCGGCATGAAAAAACCCAGGTCTGGCCGTGGAAAATGGTTGGCAGGCCTTTTCTTGCTGCTTACAGCCCTTTTGGTGATTCCGGCGGCGCTGGCGCAGGATGCTTTTGTGATCCAGGTTGATAAGCTGGATATGAGCCGCCTTGGCGACAACGAATATGTTCAGGAGCATTTGTCCGCCGCCACGCAGTACATACGCGTTTCCTGCGCGCTGGATGGCGCGAAGCAGGTGCGACTGCAGGTTGTACGCGCGGATACGGGCGGCGTGGTATTGGACAAGAATTACGGCCAGGTTTCGGGCACCTTCCGCTCGGGGGATATTTATCTGAAATATTCCGGCAGCACCACCATTTCCTACACCATTACGCTGACCGCGGGTGATAAAACATACACCTTTCCTTTCAACCGCAAGCTGATGATGCTGAACAAAAACACCGCCTGTACTTTCGGCGTGCGCATCAAGAATCTGGACAGAAGCCTGACGGACGCCTGGACCATGGCGACGCCGCTCGACCTTGCGGAAATCGCGGCCCTGCCCGGCGGCGTCAAGCGCATTGACCTGTGCGCCAGCAACATGTATATAATCGGCACGGTGACGGTACGGGTCCGCGATGGGGTCCTGCGCGTCTCCATGCAGTTGGAAGAGGATAATAATTTTGAGGTGGAGGATCAGCATCTGTTCCTGATCACAAGCCCTGCCGGCTGGAACAGCGTTGACCCCAAACGGCTTGAGCAGCAGGAATACGAAATCGGCACAGACATACTGCTGGAGGAAAACTTCAAGGACACGCAGTATGTGGTTTTGTACATGCCGGTCAAGCTGTCGTACGACCCCAACGGTCTGCACCGTTTCAGCTATAACCTGAAAGAGGACCCGGAGCTCCTGCGCCAGCTGGAAATCTGGGATACCATGAAGGAACTGGAAAAGTCAGCATCGGTAGGTTAAAGAACCGCAAAGGGCTTCGCCGCATTCGGCGGGGCTCTTTTTTTGATGTGCGCAGCGCATGCCCTGACATTGCGTCCATATACTGTACCAGCGTTTTTGTGTGGGAAGGGGGCGTGCGTACGAAGCGCTATTTTGTTCCCGGACTATATGGCCTTCTGGCCGGAAGCATGCTCTGTTTCCCCCGGGAGGCGGCCCAGGCCGCCGTGGAAGCCTGCCGACTGTGGGCGGTGGCGGTACTTCCAAGCCTGTTTCCGTTTTTGATCTGCATGCTGCTGATTACGCAAAGCCTTGCGACAAATGGCAAAGGAAACATCAGCCGTCTGATGGGCCTGCCCGCCGCTTTCCTGCCGCTGGTGGGCATGGGGCTTGCGTCGGGTTCTCCCGGCGGCGCAAGGCTTGTCCAGGAGCTTTGCGAAGACAGCCCTGCCGGGCGCGCCGCCTTAAAACGCTTTGCGCTGTACACCGGCACCATGAGCCCCATGTTCTTTGTGGGCACGCTGGGCGGCTGGTTTTGCAGCCCCTCACTGGGCTGGGTCATGCTCTGCGCCCACTGGCTGGGCGCTTTTTTGACAGGCCAGCTTTCCCGGCTCTTCTTCCGCTGCCCTCCGCTCCCGGCGGCGGCCGCCTCAAAGCCCTCCTCTGCTCCCGCGCTGGCGCAGGTTGTATCCGCAGCGTCCATGGCCATGTTCACGGTATGCGCCATGATGGTGCTGGGAAGCGTAGCCGCAAGCATGTTGCAATGCGCGATGCCGGCTCTTGGGGATGCCGCCCTTGCCGGAATACAGGCCTTTTTGGAAGTGACGGCGGGCTGCTCCCGCATTCTGGCGGTTCCGCTCACCATACCGTACCCCGCATTGCGCCCGGCGCTTTTGTGCGCATCATCCTCCTTTGGGGGCCTTTCGATCCTTTTGCAGAACTTTTCCTTTCTTCAAAAAGGGGGCGTCCCCTTCTTTTTTCTGCTGAAAGGGCGGCTTTTCCACGCGCTTGTCTCCTTTGGGCTGTGCCTGCTTCTCTATCCCCTCGCCGGCACACCGTCAGCCCCCGTCTATGCTTCGGTCTGGCACAGCTCCCCTGCGCTGCCCATTGCTTCCCTGGCATTATGGTTGCTGGGTGTAATACTTAATGGCCGGCACCGTAGCAAGAAATTGTTGTCTTGATTCCCAGCCGTTTTCCATGATATAATAAGAGGTAGCATGTACGTCAAAAGCGCATGCTCCAAGGAGAAAGACATGCTTGATTTTTTTAAGAAAATGCTGGGCGGGAGCAACGAAGCGGCCATCCGGAAGCTTCAAAAGACGGTGAACGCCATTGAGGCATTGGAAG
>JAEWNM010000276.1 GCA_023392755.1 Bacillota bacterium | reverse complement strand
CGAGTTCCCCAAGCAGTTGGGGAAAGCTCAATCCATCCTCCAGGCCGCCGCCGTAGGAGTTCACATTTTGCCCCAGCAGCATGATTTCCTTCACGCCGCCCTCATACAGCTTCTGCGCTTCCTTCAGAATGCTTTCCGGATTTCTGGAGCGTTCACGGCCCCGCACGTAGGGAACGATGCAGAAGGAGCAGAAATTGTTACAGCCATACATAATGGTGATGTAGGCCTGATACGGTGTCGGACGTCGGATGGGGATATCCTCCGCAATCAGGTCCTCCTGAAAGCACACTTCCACCACGGGCTTGGAGCTTTCCAATTCCCTGTAGAGTATTTCCGGGAAGCGGTGCAGGTTATTAGTGCCAAAGGCAATGTCGATGAATCTGTACTGGTCGAGTATCTTCTCAGCCATCCCCTGCTGCTGAATCATGCAGCCGCAGACGCCGATGAGCAGGCCTGGATTTTTCTTTCTCAGCTCCTTGAGCCAAATCACGTTGCCCAGCGCCCGGCGCTCCGCATTGTCCCGCACACAGCAGGTATTGTACAGCACAAATCCTGCCTCCTCCTTGGTGGGGGCCTCGGGAATATTCATGGCCTGCATCATGCCCGCCAGCTTTTCACTGTCATGCATGTTCATCTGGCAGCCATAGGTGATGATGTGGTAAGACTTTGGCTTGGCGGGATGCTTTCGCAAAAGTTCTATAATGCTTGCCTGCCGCGCCGTTTCCTCCGGCGATACAAACACCGGTTTTCTTTCACCCATTCGGGGAATCCTCCCTTTCCTGCCCGACGTTTGCGCGTACCCTGCCGTTTCCCATACAGCGCTGGCAAGGCGCCGTCATCAAAAGGTGCAGGGGCATTTTGCTTTTTTTCCGTGTGCATTCCACCAGCCCCAAGGATGTGAAACCATGCACCACGGTTTTGACCCTGTCCCGGGCCAGCTCGTTTTTGAGCGTTTCAAGCACCGCTTGCCGGTGCTGCACGTCCTGCATGTCAATCAAATCGATCAAAATAATGCCGCCCAGGCTGCGCAACCGTATCTGCCTGGCAATCTCCCGGCAGGCTTCCTTGTTCAGTGTAAAAACAGTATCCTCCAACAACTTTTTTCCTGTGAATTTTCCGGTGTTCACGTCTATGACAGTCATGGCCTCGCACAGGTCAAATATCAGATACCCGCCGCTTTTCAGCCAAACCTTGCGGCTTAGCGCTTTTTCAAGCTGGCCGGATATGCCAAACACGGACAGGAGGTTTGTATCCTGCACATAGCTTATCTCTATGCCTGGAACCGACAGCTCCTTAACATTGGTCACAATCCGCGCAATTTCTTGGGCGGGATAATCCCGCATAAGCTCCGCAAACGGATCGGGGCTCTCATGCAAAAGCCAGGGAGCGTTTTTCTGGGGGAACTGCTTTTGCACTTCCAACCAGGCTTCCTGCAAATCGGCTATTTCTCCGGCTATATCCTCCCGGCTCGCGGATAGGGCGGCGGACCGTATTACCAGGCCGGAACCGGCCGGCGCAAGCTCTCTGCCAATGCCTAAAAGCATATCGCGATCCGATTCATTTTGAATCCGCTGGGAAACGCCTATAAACGCATCCAGCGGCATAAAAACAACGTATGTGCCAGGAAATGTTATATTCCGGGTGAGATAGGCCCCCTTATCCCCTGCCGGGTCCTTCTTCACCTGCACCATAATCTCCTGGCCTGTTTGCAGGGAATGCCTTGTTACCTTTTGATCCTTATAGCCGGGCGTTTCCTTCAGCGGCAAAAACCCGTTTTTTTCAAGGCCGAGGCTTACAAAGGCCGCATCCATGCCCGGAACGATACGCTCCACCCTACCCTTGAAAATGGCATTAGCCAGCGATGATGCTTTTTCACGCTCAAAGGCGAAATATTCGCAAACCTCGCCGTTCTCTATAAGGGCGGTATGGCAGCAGCTTTTCTCCTGATAGAGTATGATCTCGCGCATAGGCGTTCCTTTCACAGGCTTTCCAGGGGAACCATATCTCCCTTCGGCCCCAGGCCGTAAAGAGCGGTGCGTGTCAGGGAATAGGCAGGGCATATTGCGCCGCAGAACTGACTGAGCGCGTTCAGCATAAGATCGGGCTTTAATGTGCCTTCCTCCCGCAGAGCCAGTACGGCGGAAAACAGGAAGCCTTCATCGTGTTTCACAGCAGACAGTTCGTATATCATGGGCCGTATATCGCATGGCTTTTCCCCGCTTTTCGTTTTGCGTATGGCGGGAATCTCACGTTTCTCCAAAAATGAAGGAATGGCCTGTAAAAGCGACGCCCCTTCCGGGTCAGCGATCCGCATTTCATAAGACGCCGCATACAGCCGCGACATGGGCGCCGGATATGAATCCGCCACAGCCCGCACCATAACCGCCTTTAGGGATGGGGGTAAGGCTTCATTCAGCTTGGAGATGAAAATCTCTTCCTGCGCTTGTGCGGCAAGGGCCACATCCATGATCTCCCGGAGGCCAGAAGCGCCTACGGACAGCGGGGCGGCGAAATTAACAATCATGTGAGGGTTGAATCCCTGACTATAGCTCACCGGAAGGCCGGTGCGGCGCAGCACGCGCTGCATGGCCCGCATCAGGTCCAGATGGCCGATATGGCGCAGCGCAGCGCCCTTTTCGAACACAACAAGCATTCTCAAGGCCTGCACACCCCCTCAAAGCGGTGAAGGCCGCAGCCATGGCAGCCAAACCTGCAATCAGCTGTGGTTTGCGCCTGCGATGATTTTTCGTTTTCCCGCCAAAGAAAGGCTTTTGTGACGCCTGCGTCTATGAAATCCCAGGGGAGCAGCTCATCCTTTTCCCGTTCCCGGCTGGCATAAAACGCGGGGTCCACGCCGCAGTTTTCAAAGGCCTTGAGCCATAGGTCATAGCGAAAATGTTCCGTCCACCCGTCCAGGATACAACCCAGCCGCCAGGCTTCATACAGCACGCCGGACAGCCTTCTGTCGCCCCTGGCAAAGCAGGCCTCCAACAGGCTCACTTCAGGGTCGTGCCAGTTGAAGGTGACGCCGCGTATATTGAGCACCTTGCGAAGGTATGCCTGCTTTTCCTTGATTTGCATCAAGGTTTCCTGTCCAGCCCACTGAAAGGGCGTGAAGGGCTTTGGCACGAAGC
>JAEWNM010000186.1 GCA_023392755.1 Bacillota bacterium | reverse complement strand
TGTCGCCATCCTTTATATTGATGGCGGCGAATTTTTGCCGGCGAACGTCATATTCCGGCGCGGCGGTGCGCTTTACCATGCCCTGGGCGGTAATAAACAGGTAATCCGGCAGCCGGTTCATATCCGCCGTTTTCACACAGGTCAGCTGGCATAAGCTCTCGCCGTCCTCCAGCCCAGCCAGCACGCCGGTTAACAGCGCGCCCCGGTCCTTTGGCTTATTCGCCTCCGGCAGGCTGCCCACGGACAGGGGATAGCAGTTGCCCCGGTCGGTGAAGAACAGCAGCGTGTGGTCGGTGAGCGTGTTGAACAGGAAGCGAGGCACATCGGCAAGGCCCGACTGCGGCTCGGGGGGCGGCAGCTTTTCAAAGAATTTCGGATACATCCGCTTGAGCTGCCCGCCATAGGTGTACATAACTACCGCTTCCTCCGGCACCGCTTCTTCCTCTTCCGATGCGGAAGAAACTTCCTCCTCCACGACAAGCTGGGTGTGCCGGGTTTCGGTATGCTCAGCGGCCATTTCGGCAAGCTCTGTTTTGATCACGTTCAGCAGCTTTTTGTCGCTGGACAGTATGCCTTCCAGCCTGTCAATGAGGCGCTTGACCTCCTCGTATTCCTTTTTCAACGCCAGTATTTCCAGGTTGGTCAGCCTTTGCAGCCGCATGTCCAATATGGCCTGGGCCTGTATATCTGTGAGGGAGAACCGCTCCATGAGCTTTGCCTTGGCTTCCTTGGGGGTTTTGCTGCCGCGGATCAGTGCGATTACCTCGTCCAGGTTGTCCACGGCCACCATTAGGCCCTCCAATATATGGGCCCTGGCCCTGGCCTGGTCCAGGTCGTACTGGGTGCGCCTTGTTACCACGTTTTTCTGGTGGCGGATGAAGTGGCCGATGATTTCCTTAAGGCCCATCTGAACGGGCTTGCCCTCGGCGATGGCCACCATGTTTACGCCGAAGGTCACCTGCATGTCGGAATACTTGTACAGGCAGTTCAAAATCCTTTGGGGGTCTGCATCCTTGCGTATTTCAATGACCGCCCTCAAGCCCGTGCGGTCGCTTTCGTCACGGATATCGTAGATGCCGCCTAGCACGGCCTTTTTCTCCTCCGACAGCTTCAGTATTTTTTCCAGCATGCCGGCCTTGGCTACCTGGTATGGCATTTCGGTGATCACGAGCAGTTTTCGCCCGCCGGTGCCGTTTTCCACGTGCACCTTGGCGCGCAGTATCAGGCGCCCGCGGCCCGTTTCGTAGGCCTTTTCGATTTCTTCGCTGTTCAATAGCACGCCGCCGGTGGGAAAGTCGGGTGCGGGGATATGCTGCATCAGTTCCTTTACGGTAATGCCGGGATTATCGATCTGGGCGATAACCGCCTTCACCGTCTCGCCGAAATGGTGGGGCGGGATATTGGTGGCCAGGCCCACGGCTATGCCGCTGGCGCCGTTTACAAGCAGGTTTGGAAACCTGGCCGGCAGCATGTCCGGCTCCTTCAAAGTGTCGTCAAAGTTCAGGCGGAAGGGCACGGTGTCCTTTTCGATATCCCTAAGCATCAGCATGGCCAGGGGCGTCATGCGGGCTTCGGTATAGCGCATGGCCGCCGCGCCGTCGCCGTCGATGGAGCCGAAGTTGCCGTGGCCGTCCACCAGCATGCCCTGCAGGGAAAAGGGCTGGCCCATGCGCACCAGCGCGTCGTACACCGAGGTGTCGCCGTGCGCGTGCTATTTGCCAAGGCAGTCGCCCACGAAGCGGGCGCATTTGCGGTGGGGCTTGTCCGGCGTGAGGGAAAGCTCGCTCATGGTATACAAAATGCGCCGCTGCACGGGCTTCAAGCCGTCCTCCACCCTTGGCAGCGCCCGCTCCAGTATGACATACTCCGCGTAGGGGAGCATGGATTGGTGCATGACCTCTTCCATCGGCAGCTGTATAATGTCCGGCGTTGGTACGGGGGGGTTCCTGTCATTGCCTGCCATTTATTGGTTCGCCCCCTTTTCGCCGGCATCCGCCGTCACCGGCACAAAATCATCCGCTTTGTTGAAGTTGGCGTGCTGGCTTATGTATTCCCTGCGCGGCTCCACCTTGTCGCCCATCAATATGGTAATGATGCGGTCCGCCTGGGCGGCGTCCTCAATGGTCACCTGCATCAGCTTCCGGCTGCCGGGGTCCATGGTGGTTTGCCAAAGCTGCTCCGGGTTCATTTCCCCAAGGCCCTTGTAGCGCTGCAGCGTGTAGCCCTTGCCCGCGTTTTTCAATACCTTTTTCAGTTCCCTGTCATCATACACGTATTGCGCGTTGTTCCCCCGCTGGATTTTGTACAGCGGCGGCATGCCGATGTACACATGCCCCTCCGTCACCAGCTCCCGCATGTAGCGGTAGAAGAACGTGAGCAGTATGGCCCTGATGTGCGCGCCGTCCTGGTCGGCGTCGGAAAGGATGATGACCTTGTGATACTTCAGGCTCGACAGGTCAAAGCTTTCGTCGATGCTGGTGCCCAGCGCGGTGATGATGGTGCGGAATTCCTCGTTGGACAAAACCTGGTCCAGCCTCTTTTTTTCGGCGTTGAGCGGCTTGCCCCGAAGGGGCAGTATGGCCTGGAAGCGCCTGTCCCGGCCCTGCTTTGCGCTGCCGCCGGCGGAATCGCCCTCCACGATGAACAGCTCGTTTTCCTGGGGCTTGCGGCCGGTGCAGGAGCTTAGCTTGCCCACCAGCGGCGCGGCCTCCAGCTCGTTTCTGGCCCTGGCCATGGATTGCGCCTTGCGCGTGGCCTCCCGCACCTTGGCGGAGCGGATGGCCTTTTCCACAATCTTCTGGCACAGGTCCTGGTTTTTCAGGTCCTCCAAAAATTCCGAAAGCTTCTGGGCGATAATGGCTTCCACCGCCGGGCGAACCTCGGTATTGCCCAGGCGGCCCTTGGTCTGCCCCTCGAACTGCGGGTTTTTGACCATGGTCACGAGAACCGCCGTCATGCCCTCCCTAAAATCCTCCCCGGCCAGGTTGTTGTCCTTTTCCTTCAAGGCGCCGATCTTGCGGGCATAATCGTTAAAGGCCTTTGTAAAGGCGGCGCGGAAACCTGTTTCATGGGTGCCGCCCTCGGCGGTGGGAATATTGTTTACATAGGAAAACAGGCTTTCGGTATAGCCGTCGGTGTATTGTATGGCCACGCGGCACAGCGTATCGTCTTTCTTGCCGTCCAGCAATATGGGTGTGTCATGCAGCGCGGTTTTGTCTTCATTCAGGTATTTCACATAATCGGCGATGCCCCCGGCGTAATGGTATTCCTGATGGGCAAGGGCTTCGTCCTTCTGCCGCTCGTCATGAAAGGTGATGCGCACGCCGGTGTTCAGGTAGGCCAGTTCCCGAAGCCGCCTAAGTACGGTTTCCCCGTTGAACTTCGTTTCCTCAAATATGGCGTCATCGGGCATAAAGCGCACCAGCGTGCCCTTTTTGCGCGTGTTGCCCAGCTTTTGCAGCCCGCCTTTGGGCTGCCCGGCCAGCAGCTTGCCCTTGAGCATATCATACTCGCTGGAAAACTCCATGCGAAAATGCGTCCAGTCCCTGAACACATCCACCGTCACCCACTTCGAAAGTGCGTTCACCACCGAAGCGCCAACGCCGTGCAGCCCGCCGGAATAGCTGTAATTGTCGTTATTGAACTTGCCGCCCGCGTGCAGCTTGGTAAATATAACCTCCACACCCGGCACGTGCAGCGTGGGGTGGTTGTCCACCGGCATGCCCCGTCCGTTATCGGATACGCTGGCGGAGCCGTCCCTGTGGAGGGTGACCTCCACCTCCGTGGCAAAGCCGTTGGAGGCTTCGTCCACGGCGTTGTCCACAATTTCCCATAACAGGTGGTGGAGCCCTCTTTGGCCTGTGGAGCCGATGTACATGCCCGGCCGCATGCGCACCGCATCCAAGCCCTCCAATACCTGTATATTGCCTGCGCCATATGTCTGTGTCATGAAGCCGCTCCTTGTTCAGATGGTTTTCATTCTTCTCACTATACCACATTTTGGGGCATGGTTCAATCATCCGCCCACATGTTGCTGTGCGCATATTCTTTTTGGGCGGCGGGCACACTTTTTGGGAATAAAGGCGTGGGAGGACGATATTTGTGTCCATCGGCATGATACTGCTCACTGCGGTGGCGGTGCTCATATTCTTCGGCGTTTCCCAGCGGGTGCTGGACAGGATGCGGCTTTCAGACCGCGCGGCACTGATCATTGTGGCAGCCATGTTCTTTGGCACGCTGATTCCCGACATCCGCATCGGCATGGTGCAGTTCAACATCGGCGGCGCGGTAATCCCCGTGGCTGTCTGCCTGTATTTGATTATACGGGCGGAGACGGGCAAGGAAAAGCTGCGGGCCGTCATCGGGTCTGTTCTGACAGCCGGGGTGGTGTACGTGCTGGGGCTTGTAATGCCCAACGAGCCGGAGCAGATCGTGATCGATCCCAATTATGTATACGGCATCGTGGGCGGCCTGGCGGCGTATATCCTGGGCCGCTCAAGGCGCAACGCATTCATCTGCGGTGTCCTGGGCGTATTGCTGGCAGACATCGCGGTGGCTGCGGTCAACTGGTCCCAGGGCGAGAACCAGGTGCTTACACTGGGCGGGGCGGGCGTAATGGACGCCATGGTCATCAGCGGCATTCTGGGCGTGCTGCTGGCGGAGCTCATCGGGGAGATTGCCGAGCGCATCGTGCGGGGAAAGAACCCGCCGGACAAGGAGCGCATCCACGCGGTGAAGGAAAAGGGAGAGGAAAGAAAATGAGAAAAAGGCTCGCGCTGTTTTTGATGGCGGTTCTGCTGCTCCTCCCGGCCGTCACCCGGGCGGAGGTCTATGAAGAAGGGGACGGGGTGGAGGAAGTCTTTGAAATACGCGACGAATCGGGTGCCCGCATCACGTTCTTTTACGGCATGCCCGATGCCGGCGATGAATACATCAGCGGGGACAACCAGCATTTTCAAGTGAAGTCCGTGGACAAGGAGAAGAAAACGGCGGTGGCCAAACGGCTGGGCGTATACGAAATGCCCGACGTTTCCTGGCTGGATGCCGACGCTTCGCTGCCGGTGAGCGCGGGCAAGGAAAAGAAGATCGCCATCTATTGTACCCACAGCGACGAAAGCTACGAGCCCACCGACGGCGTCAGCTCAAAAAAGGGCGAGGGCGGCATTTATGATGTGGCCGATGAGTTCAAAAAGGAAATGGAAAAGCTGGGGGTGACCGTGGAATACAGCAAGGCCACCCATCACCCCCACGATTCAGGAGCCTACCGCCGCAGCCGGCAAACCGCCATGAAGCTGATTCAGACAGGCCCGGACGCCATTTTCGACCTGCATCGCGACGGCATTCCAGACCCGGATGAGTACACCGCCAAGGTGGCGGGGGAAAACGCCAGCAAGGTGCGGCTGCTGGTGGGCAGAAGCAATCAAAACGCCTCCGCCAATAAAAAGTTTGCCACCCAGATCAAGGCGGTGGGCGACAAAATCTACCCCGGCCTCATCAAGGATATCTATATCGGCAAGGGCGCCTACAATCAGGATTTGACGCCCAGG
>JAEWNM010000182.1 GCA_023392755.1 Bacillota bacterium | reverse complement strand
CAGCATCTGCGATGCAAACAGGAGGGCGGTAAGACTCTTTTTCATGAAAAAAATCCTCCTTCACGGTCATGATGAACGCGTTCATGCTTATGACAAACGGAAGATGCGGGTGCTGTGTGCCATTTTGTCTGTAAGATCAGCATAGCAGGCCATTTTTTTCCTGTCAAGCAGAGCGCGGCGTTACGGCAATCTTTTTCCGGCGCATGGATAATTGCACCATATTTCTTCGTTCCATGTGTATACGGATAAGGCGGCCGAAAGGGAGGATATGCCATGCGGAGGAAAACAGGCTTGCTTGTCTTTGCGCTGTGCGCGATGATGGCGGCGGGGGCGAATGGATCCGGGTCGTGGGAGCAGATCAACCAGGAGCTTACAAGGCCGGAAAACTGGCGCAAAATTGTGTCGGACAGCGCCTTTGCGCTGGGGGACAAGGTTCAAATTGGAACGGCCGGCGGGCAGCCGCTGTACGAAATATCGTTTGGCACCTACCCCGCCATTGACGGCTCCACCGTGTCCGTACCCATGGTGATGGAGTTTGCGCGCCAGCATCTGCCGCTTATGGAGGAGGAAGTGAAGGGCTTCTCCTTCCTTTCCACCACGCACACGGCCTATGAGCATCTGAACCTGAAAAAGCCCAACGGCTCGGCCATGATCCCGTCCCAGTCCGCGGCAATGGACGAAAACCATCCCGTGGATATCATCATTGCCACGGAGCCGTCTGACGAGGAGCTTGCCATGGCCGCAGAAAACGGCGTGACACTCGTGAAAAAGCCGGTGTGCTATGACGCCTTTGTGTTCATCACCCACGTAAACAACCCCGTAAACAACCTCACCGTTGAGCAGATTCAAAAAATATACACCGGTGAGATTGGTAACTGGGCAGAGGTGGGCGGCCCGGACGAAAAGATAACCGCCTACCAGCGGAGCAAAAACTCCGGCAGCCAGACCGCCATGGAAAACCTGGTGATGAAGGGCCTGCCCCTTGCCGCCGCGCAGCCCAACTTTGTCACCGGCGATATGGAGGGGCTTGTGCGCAGTGTGGGAGATTATGAAAACGGCACGGGCAGCCTTGGCTACACCTACAAGTTTTATATCGATACGCTTTATAAAAGCGATGATATCAAGGCCATATCCGTGAACGGCATTGAACCGAACCCCGAAAACCTGCGCAACGGAGCATACCCCTTTACAACGAATTACTACGGCGTCATAAGGGCCGGGGAGGAGCGGGCTGCGGGCGGGCTGTTCCTTGACTGGATGCTGTCCCAGGAGGGGCAAAGGTGCATTGCCCAGGCCGGCTACATACCCATGACGGAATTAACCCCGCAGTGAGGGAGGTTGTGATTTGCCATGCGCAGGCCGCTTTTGATTGTAATGCTCAGTGCCCTTTGCCTATTATGCTTCTTCGCACCGGATGCCGGGGCTGAAACGGTGGCCCTTGACGGCATGGCATATGAAATCAGGGATGGATATGCCTATGTGACAGGGCTGGAAGAGGGGGCCGTTTCCATCACACTGCATACGTCGGTGAACGGGTACCCTGTCAGCGGCTGGATGGACGCGCCGCTGGAGAAAAACACGTCGGTGAGGGAGATGGTTCTTTCTGGGGATATGACCAGCCTGGACAGCCCGGAGTACTACTTTTCCAGCCTTGTTTACGCCTGCACCGCGCTGGAAAGGCTTGTGCTGCCCGCCGCGATGGAACGGATCAGACCCGATTTGTCATACTTTGGCGAAAACCTCAAGGAATTCGCGGTGGCGGCGGACAACGCGCTATACCGGGACATTGACGGCGTGCTGTACAGCCGGGACGGCAAGGTTCTGCTTTCCTTCCCCAACGGCAAGGGTGGGCAATACGACATGCCGCAGGGCACGAAGGCCATTGGGCAGAGCGCCTTCCGCTACAATGAACGGCTTACGCGGCTTGTGATACCCGAAGGCGTCACGCGGCTTGACGCTTACGCGCTGTCGGGGCTTGCGGCGCTTTTGGAGATTGAGCTGCCGGCTTCCCTTGAAGAGCTTGGCGCATGGGGATTGCCCTTTGAGAGCCTGAAAAGCATTACCGTGGCCGAGGGCAGCGCGCATTATATAAGCGTGGACGGCGTGCTCTACAGCAGGGACCTGAGCACCCTCATTGTCTACCCAGGGGGCAGAGAGGGGCATTTTGACATGCCGCCGGGCACAGGCGCTATCGCGGAAGGCGCGTTTGGAAGCAACAGGCACCTTACAAGCCTTACGGTTCCGGAAGGCATAACGGAGCTGCCGGCCGGCGCGCTCTCGGGCATGAGCAAAATGGAGCGGCTTTATCTGCCGGCCTCCTTGACGGCTATCGGGGCGGACGCGCTGCCGGGGTTCGGAGCTCTTGCATCCGTCACCGTGGCGGATGGAAATGCGCATTTTCAGGGCTATGACGGGGCGCTGTTCAGCCGGGACGGCAAGACCCTTCTTTATTACCCTGCAGGCAGGGGCGGGGCTTGTGAGATTCCCGCCGGAACGCTGGCCATTGCCCCGGGTGCGTTTCGGGGCAATGAAGGTATCACCAGCCTCACGGTGCCCGATGGCGTTACCGTCCTTCCGCCTTATCTTCTTTCAGGAGCCGGCGTCTTGGAGGAAATTTACCTGCCCGCCTCCCTTGCGGAAATGGGGGAGTTCGCGCTGCCCACCGGCGGGGTGCTTCGCCGCGTGGAGGTGGCTGAAGGCAACCCGCGCTACAGGAGCGTGGACGGCGTGCTTTTTGAGGGGGAGGAGCTGATTCTTTACCCGCCCCTTCACGGCCGCTCCTATGACATCCCTGCGGGTACGGCAAGCATCCGCAAGGAGGCTTTTGCAAACTGCAGAATGCTGGAAACAGTCTCCATTCCCCGGAGCATGACGGAGATCGCGGAGGCGGCCTTTTACAGCTGCACCGCCCTTGAGCGCGTGTCCCTGCCCATCACCCTTACAAAAATTGGCCGCTCCGCCTTTGGCAACTGCATTTCCCTTTCAGGCATCCTGCTGCCGCCCGGCCTTTTGACGCTGGAAGGCGGCGCGTTTTACAACTGCCCGCTCCTGGGGCAGGTGCATATACCCGATAACGTGACGGAGATTGGCGGATCGGTATTTGCCGGGCATGGCCCGAGCTTTGCGCTGATTGCCTCGAAGGGGTCGGCGGGCCACTGGCATGCCTGGGAATATGACCTGCCCTGGTCGGAGCCGGGGGGGGTGCCGGGAACGGTAAGGCCAACAGACCGGCAGACGCAGTCCGCCGTGGTGAACAACCCAGGCGGCCAGGAGCTTTTGGACCTTTATGCCAAACCCTCCGCCGGGGCAAAAAGCCTTGGCGCGTACAGGAACGGGACAACGGTGCAGGTTATGGATACGCAGGGAGATTGGGCCCATGTACAGTTGTACGGGGCGGAAGGGTACATGTCCCTGGACGCTTTGATGCTCACCGACAAATACAACAGCCTCACGCACATCACCTGGGGCAGGAAAAGGCGGGAGGACGCGCCGCCGCTTAAGCTGTATGAAGGCCCGTCGGAGGAGGCGCCGTCGGACACCATTTTGGAGGATGTGTCCATGCGGATTCTGGATACGGTGGGCGTGTGGTATTTGGTGGATGTTCAGGGGCGGCAGGGGTATGTACCGGTGCAAAACCTGCATGTGGTCCATAGCCGGACCCGGGATTACGAAAACAATATTACCTATTTTGTGGTGGCAAACCCCAACGGGCAGGACCGGCTGCACCTGCGCAGGGAGCCGTCCACCAAAAGCGAATCCCTGGGCCGGTATTTCAATGGCACGCAGGTGGAGGTCATCCCTGAGGCAAACCCCATAGGCGACTGGCGCCATGTGCGTGTGGACGGTAAGGAAGGATATATGATGGCCGAGTACCTGCAGTCCATTGATTGGGGCGGCGAAGCAAGTCTGTGGGGGCACGGATGAGCGAATGGGGGGATGAGGCAAAACCCTTTCCCCAAGATGCTGGATGCACAAAGCGCGCCTTGGCGGCGAATGACTGCCGCCAAGGCGC
>JAEWNM010000106.1 GCA_023392755.1 Bacillota bacterium | reverse complement strand
GGGTGTAATCGACCGGGTGGACCTGTATGAAGGCGAAGAGGGCGTATACCTTCGGGTTGTGGATTACAAAAGCGGGCACAGGGAATTGGACCCCACCCAAATATATTGGGGGCTTCAGCTGCAATTGCTGCTGTACCTGCTGGCCGCCCTGAGCGCCAAGCCCGGCACGGAGCCTGCGGGGGCGTTTTATTTCCACATAGGCGACCCCCTGGTGGATATGGAAGCGGACCTGAAGGACAGGGCTGAAAAGGAGATCGCGCAATTATTGCGCCTTCGCGGCATTGTGCTTTCGGATGTTTCGGTAGTGGCCGCCATGGACAAGGACGGGACCAGCATGCGGCAGGTGTTCAACAAAGACGGCTCGCTTTCCGCCCATGCCGCCGCCGCATCGCTGCTTGAAATGCGCGGCCTTTTAGACCACGCCAAACGGACAGCCGAAAACCTGGCCTTGGCCATGCGGGGCGGCAACATCGCCATCGCCCCTGCCAGGACGGGTGCATTCAGCGCCTGCACATACTGCGATTATGCGGGTGTCTGCCGCTGGGATGCCCGCCTTCCCGGCGCGAAGCCCAGGTTTTTAAGCCCCTTGTCCCTGGAGGAATTGAAGGCGCTGGCGGCCCCCGGCGGCTTAAACGGCAGGGGCAGCGCATTAGAATCCTAGTTATTTCCATTGAAGATTTGTGTCTTCCACTTTGCGTCCAGGCATAGCAGGCTTTGGTTGTTTCAAGGAGGAAAATGTAACATTTTAAGTGTACATCGCATTGTTTTCAGGGGGATTCGCCCCTGCGTGGGCGAACAAAGGGGCTTTCCGGTCGCCCTTTGGAAACCTTCGGCTGCGATAATCCACAAAATAGGTTACAAATGCGGTTACCCTGCTTAAACGGAGATTCGATTGCATAAAAGGAAAGTTTGCGTTATAATACCAATACAGGAAATTCGACGAAGGAGGCGCTGCTCCATGATTCAGGTCATACCTGGCAAAAAAGGATCCGGCAAGACCAAGCGCATCATTGATTTGGCCAACCACTCCATCAAAGAGTCCAAAAGCGATGTGCTTTTTATCGATGACGACAACCGTTATATGTTTGACCTCCGTCATGAAGTCCGTTTCATCAACGCCGGGGAATACGGCATCATCAGCGCGGAGATGTTCCTGGGCTTTCTGTGCGGGCTGCTGGCCCAAAATTTCGATGTGGGCACAATTTTTATCGATGCTTTCCTGAAGCTGCTGAAGATGGATTTGAAGGATGCCGGATGGTTCTTCGAGCGTATGGACGGGCTGTGCGAGCGCCACGGTGTTGATTTCGTGTTATCCATCAGCGCGGATACGGAAAATCTGCCTGAGTTCGTCAGCAAGTATATTATCTGACATGGTGTGAATGAGTCGCAATGGGGCGGCGGCCCGGGCCGCTGCTCCTTTTTTGTAGAATAATCGCCGGAGCGTGATGATATGTCCTTTTTCAGTACCAGGGGCGGAGCGTGCGTCACCGCCTCCCAAGCCATCCTGTACGGGCTGGCCAGGGATGGCGGGCTGTATGTGCCCGCTATGTTCCCCAAAATCTCCCTGGAGGAGATTTCCGCGCTGGGGCTGTTGCCCTATCCGCAGCGGGCCGCCCGGATTTTGCAATTCTTTCTGGAGGATTACACGGCCGCCGAAATTGACAAGGCCACACAAGACGCCTATGGCGGCAGCCGGTTCAGCCACCCCGAGGTGGCCCCCGTGAAGGAACTGGACAGCCGCACCTATATTCTGGAGCTGTTTCACGGCCCCACCCTGGCCTTTAAGGATATGGCGCTGCAGCTATTGCCGCACCTGACCACCCTGGCCGCCAAAAAGAACGGGGAGACGCGGGAGGTCAGCATACTGGTAGCCACCAGCGGCGATACGGGAAAGGCAGCGCTGGAGGGCTTCAAGAATGTGCCGGGAACAAGCTGTACCGTCTTTTACCCCAGGGACGGCGTCAGCCCCGTGCAGGAGATGCAGATGACCACAACCGGCGGAAGCAACACACTGGTCATCAGCGTACAGGGGAATTTTGACGATACGCAGACAGGTGTAAAGGCGCTCTTCTCCAGCCCGGATTTCGGGCGGGAGATGAACGCGCTGGGGAAGGTTTTGTCCTCAGCCAACAGCATCAATTTCGGGCGGCTGGTTCCCCAGATCGTATACTACTTCTCCGCCTATGCGGACCTGGTGCACAAAGGGGCCGTCACATTGGGCGAGCCCGTGCACTTCGTTGTACCCACCGGCAATTTCGGCAACATACTGGCGGCCTATTATGCCCATTTGATGGGCCTGCCCGTGGGCAGGCTTTTGTGCGCCAGCAACCGCAACGACGTGCTGACCGATTTTCTGGAAAAAGGCGTCTACTCCACCCAAAGGACGTTTTACAAAACCATGTCCCCCTCCATGGACATACTGATATCCTCCAATCTGGAGCGTCTTCTGTATGAGGTGGCGGACAGGGACGGGGATTTGGTATCCCAGTGGATGAGGGAGCTGAAAGAAAACGGCAGCTACGACATTGGGGAGGAGCGTATAGCCCGCATCCGCAGGCTGATGGAGGGCGGCAGCGCCGATGACGTGGCCACCGCCCGGGAGATACAAAGGGTGTGGCAGCGCCACCAGTACCTTTTGGACCCCCATACCGCCGTAGCCAGCCACGTATTGAGCATGTTCAGGGCGCGCACCAGGGACCATACCCCGGCCGTGATTGTTGCCACCGCCCACCCCTACAAGTTCACATCCGACGTGGCGGACGCGCTCTTGGGCCAGGAAATGGCATTGGGGCTGGACGCCTTTGACTGCGCGCTGAACCTGGAGGCGGAAACGGGCGTCCCCATGCCCAGTCAGGTATCGTCGCTGCGCACGCTGCCGGTGCGCCACACCATCACCTGCCGCAAGGAGGATATGGCAAGGGTGCTTATGGAAGCGTTTGTCAAGAGCATGGCGTAACGGATTTCCCTCTTTTTTGTACCGGAAGCAGGCCTGACAGCCTGTTCAAAAACCCGCAGGACCAGGAGCCGGGCCTGCAAAAGAGGGAGCTTATGCGATAATAAGTGACCGAATTTCGCAGGCGACGGAGAGGACATAAGCAAAAATGCTGCTTGTATATGCAGCATTTTTGCGGTTGCGGGGTTATTCAGCAGGCTGAGCCCGCCTCAATAAGCCATTTCCCTGTAAAAGGCGGTGGTGGCGGACTGCATGTACACCTGCAGAACAAGGGATGCAAACAGCCCCAGCGCGGTGCCGACTATGCCCAGAATGGCATACAGGACGGACACGGCTACTACGGAAAGTATGAACCAGCCGATGAAGCTCAGCTGCAGCACAAACAGTCTCAGCTTGTGCCCGTCCATCATTGTCTTGCTGCGGCGTATGGCTTCGAACGCGTCGATATCCGGATTATCCGCCAGGATATAGGGAGCCATGGCATACCTGTAGGCGGCGATGATGCCGGGAATCACAAACAGCAAAGACCACAGGAAAATAAACAGCCCCATCAAAAGATACATGCCCATGCAGCGCCAGAGGAATTGCATTTTGGAAAACAAGACCGAGAACGTTGGGTTTTGGCCCCTGTGCAGCGCCAGAAAATAAGCGCAAAGCCCCACGGCCAGCACCGGCCCCAGCAGAATGCGTATGATGGAAAGCAGCGTAAGCAAGCCCGTATGCGGCGCCAGGGAAGAAAAAACCGACGTCACATGGTCCGGAAGGGACATGTTTCCCCAATTGAAGTTGAAGCGCAGCTGGAGCGAATCCTGAAAAACGCCTATCAATCCCGCCACAAAGGCCACTTGCAGCGCCGTTTGCCATTGGCCCCGCAGCGCTATCAGCCCGCACCGGCGCAGGGCAGAGCTGCCGGATACATTCATATGCCCACCTCCCATAATGCGGCCATTGTAACATATGCGCCATGGCAGAACAAGGCCGGCCGCATGAAAACAGCATTCCGGCGCTCAGGCTGTCCTTCCCGCATCAAAACAGCGCCTGGGCGAAATCCTTGGCGTCAAAAGGCTGAAGATCATCAATGCCCTCGCCCACGCCCACGTACCATACCGGCACATTCAGTTCCCGGCGGATGGCGATGGCAATGCCGCCCTTGGCGGTTCCGTCCAGCTTGGTCAAAACAATGCCGTTGATCTCGGCGAACTCCTTGAAGGTGCGTGCCTGCTGCAATCCGTTTTGACCCGTGGTGGCGTCCAGCACCAGCATGCAGCGCACATCCGCCTCGGGGTACTCGCGGTCGATGACCTTGCGCATTTTGTGCAGCTCATCCATCAGGTTCTTTTTGTTGTGCAGCCGCCCGGCGGTATCCACAATCAGCAAATCCGCCTTGCGGGCTTTGGCCGATTGCACCGCGTCGAAGAC
>JAEWNM010000097.1 GCA_023392755.1 Bacillota bacterium | reverse complement strand
ACCCGGGAGCGGGCGGAGGCCATATGCCTGGCTGCCGCGAAATTTCTGGAACTGAAGGTGTAATCCAACAGCATGGAGGCGCATAACGTGCTCCCCAAACTCCGCTACTATATCAAATCCCTGCGCTTTCGCATCCTTTTGATTGTGCTCTTGTGCTGGCTGCTGCCGGTGCTGGCGCTGGGAGGGTATATGGGCGGCGTCTTTTTTGGCGCGCTTGAGGAGAAGACGGAGGCGGCTCTTGCCTCCAGCGCGGAGCATGCCCAGACGCTCACCCTTCAAATCATCCGGCGGGCTATTACGCTGGCCAAGGATGTCACCTACGACGGGGAGCTGGCCACCGCCTATGCCGGCTTTGACGCGCAAAAGTTAAGCTATCATGATTTTTACCGCATCAGCCGCAATTATCTGGAGCGCAAGTATGGCCGCGAATCGCTTTTCACTTTTGCCGCTTATTTTCCGATCAATCGTCCCGACGCTTTTATGTACACCGTGGCCGGGTACCAAAGCGCGCTGGGTTTTCAGCAGAATTGCCAGCTGCTGGCCCTTGATATGGGGCTGACCATAGATACCAGATGCACCTTTGCCGGCTGGGGCGGGAACCTGTATCTGGTGCGCAACCTGTATAATCTTCGCATGGAGCGCTACGGCATGCTGGTGCTGGGCATGAACCTGCAGGAACTGTTTGCCCCCCTTTACAGCGCGGGCGCAAAGTGGGACAGCGGCTTTGATATTTCACTGGGCGGGTACGAAAGCTTCCTGGACGGGGCGGTGGATTGGCAAAGTGTTCCCCTGGGGCTTTCTGAGCAAAAGGAGAACCTCATCTATGTACAGGGGTATACGGAATGGGACTATGCGCTTCATACCAGGGTGCAGGTAAACAAAAAATCCGTCTATGCCCAAATGACGCAGTTCCGTCAGTTGCTTCTGGTGCTGGTGCTGGCCATCGTGCCCATCGGCATTGTCATCATGTGGTTTGTGCACAGGCGCATCGCAAAGCCCATCTTTCTGTTGTCCAAAGCTTCCCGGCGCATGGCCGACGGGGAGCTGGGCGTCACTGTGCCCATGCACGGCAAGGATGAATTGGGGCAGCTGGGTGTTGCCTTCTCCAGCATGAGCACCCAAATCCGCCATCTTGTCGACACCGCCTACAAGGAAGAGATCGCCTTGCGGGATGCCCGCATCGAGGCCATGCAAAGCCGCATCAATCCCCATTTTCTAAACAATGCCCTGGAGATGATCAACTGGCAGGCCCGTATGGACGGCAATGAGGCCATTTCCGCCATGGTGGAGGCATTGAGCGTACTTTTGAACGCCAGCCTGGACAGGGGCGACCACCGCATGGTGCCCCTCTCGCAGGAGCTTTCCATAGCGGACGCGTATTTCTATTTTGTCAAACTGCGCTTTGGCGAAAGGCTGACCATCTTCAAGGATGTGAACCCGGCGCTTCTTGACTGCCTGCTCCCCCGCATGGTAATCCAGACACTTTTGGAAAATGCCGTGGAGCACGGCATCGCGCCGGCCGGGGGCGGCCGCATACGTCTGAACGTATTTGCGGATACCTCCTGGCTGCATGTGGAGGTGCAAAACAACGGCAGGCAGCTTACCCGTGAGGACCGGGAGAAGATTGCCGCGCTGCTTGACGAGGATGGGCCGGGGGAGGGCCATGTGGGTATCCGCAACGTGAGCCGGCGCCTGCGGCTGATCTACAACGGCCGGGCCGGCCTGCGCATTGCCCAGGACAGCCATGGCGACACCGTGGCTACCATATTGATTCCCCTTTACAAGGCGGACGGCGGCGCCGAAGAAGCGCGCAAGCAGGAGGATATGAAGCCGGCGGGTGAATGAACCCATCGCCGTAACCTGTTTTTACGGATGTGCACAACCGCAAACAACGAATCACATTTCCAGTCAATGACGCGGCGCGGGGCCCTTGTTATAATGAAACCACCTCATACGGGAAAATTGAAGGAGGAGCTATGTTCATGAAGAAATTGCTTGCCATCCTGCTTGCCCTCACCCTTTGCGGCCTTTTGCCCGCCGCGCTGGCCGAAGGCGTCACCCTCAAGACCGTATCCACCTTTGCCGGCACCGACGCGGCCGCGGGTGCCTATGTGGAACTGCTTGAAGCCTGGGGAAAGGAAACCGGAAACAAGGTGGAGGATGCCTCCGCCACGTCCGACGAAGCCTGGAAAACCGGCGTGTTGAACGACTTTGCCGCCGGCAATGAGGCGGATGTACTGTTCTACTTTGCCAAGACTGCCGACTCCGCCCCCATCCTTAACAAGGTGGTGCCCATCAGCGAGATCAACGCCGCCTATCCCGACCTGGACCTGATGGAGAACGCAGCCATCGCCGAAGCGGATGGAACCATTTACGCCATTCCCGTACGCGCCTTCTGGGAAGGATTGTTCGTAAACACCGACCTGTTTGAAAAGTATGGCCTGGAGCTGCCCACCGACTGGGCCAAGCTGGAGGCCGCCATCGCCAAGTTCAACGAGGAGGGCATCGTGCCCATCGCCGTCAGCTTTGCCGATGTGCCGCACTATATCGTGGAGTTCGCCATCATCGCCAGCGGCACCCCCGAAGAGCACAAGGCCCGTCCCGCTGCCATTGATGAAGTGCCCGACTCCTGGAAGGAAGGCATGGCGCTTCTGAACAAGCTACAGGTACACCCTGGGCGCCTTCGCCAAGGATGCCAGCGCCACCACCGAAGCCGTCACCTCCCAAATGTTCCGGGACAAGAAGGCTGCCATGCAGCTGGACGGCTCCTGGTTCGCCAACGGTATCGCCGAAGCCAACTGGGAAACCACCACGGTTATGCCCTTCCCCACCTATGCCGAGGATGCCGAACCCACCGCTTTCATCGGCGGCGTTTCCATGGGCTTCTACCTCAGCCGCAAGGCGTGGGATGATCCCGCCAAGCGCGACGCTGCGGTCAGCCTGCTTGCTTACCTCACCAAGGGCGAAAACGGCCAGCGTCTGGGCGGCTTTTCCTTCGGCGGCAGCCTTTTGAAAGCCTCCTATGACATGATCAACAACTCCAAGGTCATGCTTGCGCCCTTCCAGGATGAAATGACTCCCGAAGCCCGCAGCGCCTGGTTTGCCAAGGCGCCCGCCCTGGTGGACGGCACCGCCGACCCTGCCGAAGTGTGGACCGAGGTCATGGCCCTGAAGCCCTTTGCCAAGTAATTGCATACCAATGTTAACCCATCACCGCCGGGCCGCTTCCATGGGGGCGGCCCGGCGCCTCATTTCACAATGATCTTTGGCGGATGCCGCTCAAGGAGGAGAACGCCATGCTCTACCGGGACCGCCGTCCGCTTTGGGTATTCTTGTTTCCGGCCTTTTTCCTGATGGTATTGTTTTTGTATTATCCGTTTCTTGTGAATATCTACAACAGTCTTTTTGATATCAAAAGCATGGCCGGAAGTGCGGATGTGTATATCGGCCTTAGCAACTACCGCAGGTTTTTTGCCCAGGACCCCACCGCCCGGGTCGCGCTGCTCAACTCCATGAAAATCATGGGGCTCACGGTGGTGTTTCAGGTAGGCCCGGCGCTTCTGCTGGCGCTGATGGTGGACAATATCAAAAAGGGGCAGCAATTTTTTCGCATCGTTTACTTTTTTCCCATCGTGATTTCGGCCACGGCTATCGGCCTTATGTTCAACCTGTTTTACCATTATGATGGGGGCATGCTCAACCAGATCCGCGGCTTTTTCGGCCAGGACAAAGTTTTCTGGCTGGACAAGAACCGTGCGTTTTTGATGATCGCCCTGCCGGTTTTGTGGCAGTATGTCGGCTTTTATTTTGTCATCCTGCTCACCGGCCTTTCCGGCGTGCCGGAGGAGGTCTACGAGTCCGCCGCGCTGGATGGGGCTACAGGGCTCAAAAAGATATGGTATATCACCCTGCCCCTTGTGTCCGACGTTTTGGTGACCTGCACAACGCTGGCCATTACCGGCTCCATCAAGGTGTTCGACCTGCCTGCCGTAATCGCCAGAAACGGCGCGCCCAACGGCCTGACCCACTTTCTGGGAACGTATATGCATAACCAGGCCTTTATCGCCCAGAACGTGGATTATGGCTCCGCCATCTCCATTGTGATCGTTGTGTTTGGTGTTATTGCGGCCCAGGCGGTGAGGCGGATACTGAACCGCTTTTCCAGGGTGGAGGTGTAGGTTATGACGAATAAGCGCTTTTCCCTGGGCAAGGCGGCCATCTATACGGTGTTGATCCTGTGGGCCTTCACTACCGTATTTCCCTTTGTATGGGTTTTCAATAATTCCTTCAAGGATACAAGCCTGGTGATCAGCGATTCCTTTGCCCCGGCCTTTTTAACCGTTTATCAGCGGGACAGGGACGGTGACATAATTCATGAACAGTCCCTGCTGGACGAACACGGCAGGGAGATGTATGACAGGCTGTTGGTAGATGAAAACGGGAACCCTGTACTGGAAAAAGACCTGCAGGGGCCATCGCTGAAGGATAGCAGCCCCTTTGCCGGCCTCATGGGCAATTTGACCGAAGCCGCGAGTAACGGCAATCTGCAAGCCTACGACACCAAAAACGGGAAGCGGCTGTACGACACCGCCTCCCCGGCAGTGAAGCTGACGCCTACCTTCGATAACTATGTTTCCGCCTTCACCAACAACAATGTAAACATACTGCGCGGATACCGCAACAGTCTGATCATATGTGGTGCCGTGACCGCTGTGGTTACGGTCCTTGCAACCATGATGGCCTTTGCCCTGACCCGCTACCGCTTTATCGGCAAGAAGGCCATACGCACCATGGTTGTGGCGGCGCTGATGTTTCCCGCCTTCTCCACCATTGTGCCGGTATACCGCATGATAGCCTCCGCCGGTATGTTTGATACGCTGCAGGGCGTTATCATCGTGCTCATCGCCGGTAATCTGGCTTTTGCCACCACGGTGATGATGGGCTTTGTGGCATCCCTTCCCTTTGAGCTGGAAGAAGCGGCCTTTATGGAAGGCGGCGGGCCTTTCCGAATTTTCTTTAGCATTATTTTCCCCATGTGCCGCCCGGCCATTGCCACGGTGGGAATCTTTACTTTTATATGGAGCTACAATGATCTGTTTTTGCAGATGGTGCTTCTGCGCTCCCGGCGGCTGCTGCCCGTATGCGCCATACTGCGGGAAATTTCCAGCCAGTACGGCACTGACTTTGGCCTGATGGCCGCTGCCGTCACCATTGTGGTAGTGCCGGTGCTTCTTGTGTATGTGCTGATGCAAAGGAATATTATCAAGGGCCTGACCGCCGGGGCCGTGAAGGGATAGGAGAATAAAAATCGAATAGTAAGGGTGTATCCGGGTTCTCCGGAGCATCAGGGCAACGCAGCCGCTATGCAAAAACTGGCTGGGCAGCCGGCCGGCCATTGATGGGAATTGCCAATGAAAGCATGCATCCAAAGGTTAGGGGTGATCGGAGAGCCCTGGCCGCGCCATAAGGCGCAGAACCTTCTGTTCCGAAGGAAGGCTTGACCTATGTATACCGTCGTATTGGTTGATGACGAGCAGGTGATTTTGCAGGGGCTTTTGCGCGTCCTCCCCTGGGAGGATTACGGCTGCCGCGTCGCAGGCACGGCCAGCGACGGCTTGGAAGGCGCTGCCCTCATCCGCAAGCTCAAGCCCGATATCCTCTTTACCGACATCCGCATGCCCAACCGGGATGGCTTGAATATGATCGCCGCGCTAAAAAGCGAGTTTCCCCGGCTGCAAATCGCCGTACTTACCGCTTACCGCGACTTTGAGTACGCCCGTCAGGCCATCCGGCTTGGCGTATGCCGATATCTGCTGAAACCCAGCAAGATGGAGGAATTGAAGGAGGCTATCCGCTTCATGACCTCCGCGCTGGACAGCCTGCCCGACGGGAGCGCACCGGGCGCTGTTGACGCCCCGGAAGGGGAAGCTGCCGGTAGCTTTGTGGTAAAAGCCGCCATCAACTACCTGGAGCACCATTACACAGAGCATATCACCCTTTCCCAGGTGGCCGACCATGTGTTCGTCAGCCAGTGGCATTTGTCAAAGCTCATCAACCGCCACCTGAACAAGAATTTCTTTGATATTCTCAACCAGCTTCGCATTCAAAAGGCCCGGGAGCTGCTGCGCAATCCCGCTCTCAAGGTGCATGAAATTGCCGAGAGGGTGGGATTTGCTGACGTCGCTCATTTTTCCAAAAACTTCAAGCGTTTGACCGGGAAGTCTCCCGTGGAGTACAGGGCCGGGCTGTAGATGCGGAACAAAGCAAGTGTCATGGGAAAGGGATTTTATTCATGGCTTTGTCCCATAAAGGTCTTTGGTGCTACGCTTTATTCGATCTTGCAGCTCCAGTGTTCCTTGGAAGGTATATGCTTTATCCATCATGCAAAAGAAATACGCTTTTGTATATGCCATCATTTAGATATAGCGGCTAGCCAATATTTTGTTTTTCCGCAGGTAAAGTATTGCAGGACTTAGAATGAATTATTGGAGTTTGATGAATTGTGGGCCCCTTCGCGGTTTGTAGCCGAAGCACTTAGCCGCATCTCACCAATCCCTGTACACATAGTTCCTTATGGTATTGAGGCACCTGTTACTTTAACCGTGACGCGTGAAACGCTTGGCTTGCCAGCGGATGCTTTTCTGGTGTTGTGCATGTTTGATCTGCGCAGCTATACCGCACGCAAAAATCCTGCGGCGGCAATAAATGCCTTTCATGAGGCATTCGGCCGTAACCACAAAAATGCGCGGCTGATAATAAAAGTGCATAATGCTTCCGGTGAGGATATTGAACAACTAGATCAGCTATTGGGCGGCAGCCGGGATGTTCTGCTGGTAAACAAGGATATGGATCGGCGAGAGGTCAACAGCCTCATCAGTTGCTGTGATGTATTAATCAGCCTTCACCGAAGCGAGGGGTTTGGGTTGGTCATGGCAGAAGCCATGTATTTGGGAGTACCCGTCATCGCCACCAATTGGTCTGCCAATTTGGATTTCATGAATTCACAAAACGCATGCTTGGTAGATTATACACTTATACCAACGGATGGCGCCTACTTATACGGGCAAATGGACCAGCGCTGGGCCGAACCGGATATAAAACAAGCGGCTCAATACCTGTGCCGTTTATATGAAGAACCTGTATACCGCCAAACCATCGCTAATGCGGGGAGAGAGAGCATCCGGCAAGATTTTTCCATAGAGCACTGTGCCAAGGTTATGCAAGACCGCTTGACGGATATCTTAAGGTACTACTCTTCCACGAAACCTGAATATATTTCAAAAAGGAGCAAGCATACATGAATACACAGGATATGTTGCATCTTTGGAAAACGAATGCCATCTTTGATGAAAAAACGAGGGGAGAAGTTATCGATATTTCGGGGAGCGAGCAGGAGGTGCTCAGCCGCTTTGGCAGAGAATTATCCTTTGGGACCGGAGGATTGCGAGGCATACTGGGGGCTGGCACGAACCGCATGAACCGGTACACCG
>JAEWNM010000094.1 GCA_023392755.1 Bacillota bacterium | reverse complement strand
CCCCATACCCGATACGCTGCTTGTCAAAATGAAGGAAAAGGGAACAAGACAAAAAAACGGCAGTACCGTCGACGCCTTTTATCCCACCACCGTTCATCAGCAGGTGAACGAGGAGCTCAAAGGCATTATTGATACGTATATCGGCCAAATTGCCCCAAGCCTCCCGGCAGGAAAAAAAGCGCCCGAGGATTCCAAGCTGGACATACGCTGCGTGTATTCCCCCACCGGCGAATCGTGGCTGAGCTTTCTCATCCTGGCCCGCACCGTCTACCACCGTCAGCAGACAAAGGCGGAATTCACCGCCAGAACCTATGATGTGTCAAGCGGGAGACGCATACTGCTCACCGACCTTTTCCCCGATGACAGCCCGGCCTGGGACGTGCTGTCCAAAGCGGTTCACGCGCAATTATCCGCCTATTTTCCAGAAGCGGCGGATAACGCCTCCCTAAAGGCGCTGTGCGAAAGGGAGGCGCTTGAAAACGCCGATTTCACGCTGGGCACCGTAAAAATGGAGCTTCATTACCCGGCCGGCATCCTCTATCCCAGCCGTGCCACCACCATGCATGTCAAGGTATATTACCGCGACCTGAAAGGCATGATGACCGATGAGGCGGCCCGCCAAACGGACAACAGCCGCTATCCCATGATTGCCTTAACCTTTGACGACGGACCACGGTACGGGGGAACGGTGAACCTGCTGGATGAATTGCAGGCGTATGGCGCAAGGGCAACCTTCTTCCTGATTGGCGATCAAATGGACAAAAACAGGGATGTGGTGCAGCGCATGCATGATGAAGGCCATACCGTTGCCAGCCACACCTGGAACCATTACGAACCCAAAAACCTTACCACGGAAGAAATGTTTGAACACAAGGCGCGGTATGACCGGCTTCTATCGGACATCACCGGCCTCACCGCCCCCTACATGCGCGCCCCGGGCGGCAGATACAACGAGTATGTGAACGTTGGTATAGGCCTTCCGCTCATTCAATGGTCGGTGATCGGCGGCGATATCACTACGGAGAAATACGGCGCCGTTATCAATACTGTAACCGGCAACGCGAAGAATGGCGGCATTGTGCTGCTGCATGACACAAAAAGCGTCACCGTGAAGGCAATACACCGCATACTTTCCAAGCTGCAAAAAAAAGGCTTCCTGTGCGTAACCGTGGAAGACCTGTTTGTGCAAAACAGCAGAGAACTTCTTCCCAATAAAGTATACCGGGATGCCAATGGCTGGATGGAGGACGAATAAAAACAGCATAAAAGCCGGGGCGGGATGGTTGCTCGCCCCGGCTTTTGTCTGCCGAAAACGCCGCGCCAAAGACAGGCACGGACATTGCCGCGGCCAGGATGCGGCGTACGGGCCTATTTGCTTTTGAGCGGTGATGCGGCCCTTGCGCGCTTGGGTTGTTTACCGGCCGGCGGGCCATGCCTTTCCCGTTCCCAAAGCACGATATCCCGCATGGTCTCCTCCATGGGCCGGACGGTGTACCCCAATTCCGCCTTTGCCTTTTCGCTGGAAAAGCAATCGTTGGTGTTCAGCGTATACAAGGAATAGCGGGTAAACAGAGGGCGCCGGCTGCGCAATTTGTCGAACGCTTCCGCCAGCGGCGCAAAGGCCGTTACAAGCCACAGGGGCAGCGCCACAGGCCTGCGTTTTAGTCCGGCAAACCTTTGAAGCATGTCCGTAAGCCGGCTGATCTCGTAGTGGGCATTGGCCAGGATATAGCAGCCGCCCGTCTTTCCGCTTTCCAATGCCAGCAGGCATCCCCGGGCCACGTCGCGCACATCCACAAAGTCATATCCGCCCTTAACAATGGCCGGCAAGCGGCCGTACAGATAATCCCTGAATATCTGATTGGAATGGTTGCTGCCCTGGTCGCCGGGGCCGATGATGCCGCTGGGATGCACCACCACGGCGTCAAGCCCTCTTTGCACCGCGTCCAATACGATCTGGGTGGCCTCCGCCTTCGTTTTGGCGTAAGCTCCATTTACCGCCCGTCTGTCAAATACTTCCGCCTCGCGGATGGCTTCGCCCCGCGGCGCCTCCTCAAGCGCGTGCACGGAGCTGACATACAAAAACCGCCGCACCTCAGTTTCCAAGGCAAGCTCCACCATGTTCCTGGTGCCCTCCACATTCACCCGCCGCAGGTTGACATCCGCCTTGGCCGCAATTGATACAATGCCCGCCGCATGGATGACCCTTGCCTCCTCCCCCGGCGAAACCTGAAAAAAGGGTCGCAGCGACGTTACATCCCGCACATCCCCGCTGAAGGTTTCCACCTTCATTCCCTTCAGCAGCGATCCGTCCTCCCCCGGCAGCTTCAATACGCGGATTCTTTCTCCCTTTTGTACAAGCAGTTTCACGATTTGGCTGCCCAGATGCCCGCAGGCTCCCGTCACCAGATATATCACGGAATTCAAATCAAAATCCCCTTTCAAGGAAGAACAACAAGTTGTTGATTATCTTTCTTACTATAGTATAATGAGGGCGGAGGACAGATACAACACACAGCCTGGCCGAAACTGTAGGAAAGCAGACAGCAACGGCGGATATTGTACGACATGGTTGTAAATAAGGAGGCGGCGGTATGGACAAGGAGCTGGATCACCGCATCAAACTGACAAAGCTGCTGCTGCGCCGCGGATTGATCGGCCTTTTGGAACAAAAGCAGCTCAAGGATGTCAGTGTGACGGAATTATGCAGGCAGTCGGGCATCAACCGTGGCACGTTTTACGCCCATTACAAGGATATCGACGATTTGCACCGCGGCATTGAGGAAGAGGTTTTTGCGGAAATACAAAAAACAATGGACTCCCACCCCGTACACCCGGCCGGTTTCCGGGCGGCGAAGGAGCAATCCATCTACTTTGCGGTATACGATTTTCTGGAGCACAGCGGCGACCTGCGCAGCCTGCTGATGAACAGCCAGGCCTACAATCCGCTTTTGCAAAAGCTGCTGGCCATAGGCTATGAAAGGTTCGCCGCGGAATACCGCCGTCTCCACCCCGGCCCGGACGAAAGCCATATCCGGTTTGTGTTCAACTTTGTGGCTGCCGGTTTTTTAAGCCTTTTGAAGGAATGGATAGCCGGCGGGCGGAGGGAAGCAGTGGAACTGATGGCCAAAAGAACAGAGCAGCTGGCGCTGGCATGCATCAAGGCATAATTTTTGTTCTTGGCAAAAACCACGTTTTCATGCGCACTGCCCCATTTCATGGTTACGTTCCTTCCGTTTCCAGCATCCACGCCAGCCGGTCCAGCTCTTTGATAAACTGGTCCACAGACAGGTTTCCGGTGCAGAAGCGGTCCTGCAATTGCCTCAGGTTCTGCCCTTCCTCCGTATCGGGATCAAAGATACTGGGCGCTTGAAAATACAGGTTGGAACCATAGGCTCGGTATTGCTCCAGGTCTTTTTCCGAAACAAGATAGCGGTTCCCAGAGGCTGTTATCTTATCCTGGATGATCTTTTTTTGATCCAGTTGATCTTGCAGGCTCTTGCGGTTCTCAGGGCTCAGGTTCTTCTCCGACAGCCTGTCTTCCAGCGATTGGATTGTTTGCTGCATCGCATCAAAGAGCCGTATGTAATTGGGGTCCTCCACAGGCTGCGCGTCGCGGTACAGGTATGCGCCGATTTCCGGCTCGATGCAGGTGACGCAGTTTTCCAGGTATTCCGTCGCAAGCGCCTGATGCTGGCTGCGCGCGTTCAGAAAGGCGGCAAACAGTTCCGCCTTGATCAGGATGGGCTGATCGGCCGTAAGGCGCAGCGGAACCAGATGCGAAAGCTCGCGCATGCCGTGCAAATCCTCAAACAGCGCAAAGCTACCCTTTTGTTCCGGCTCATATGCGTACAGGTCGGCGCCGATGCTTTGACAGCGTGTCAGCAGCTGGCGGAATACAGGCGTATCAAAGCGAAGGGGCTCGTTTAAATAGTTGCATTGCATGATGTGGTTGCTGACCAAGCGGTCAACAAGATAGCTGATATAGCTGTTCGCCCCATACAGATCACTGTCGAAACCGTTGCAAACGCTGATATCATCTTCCGGGTTTTCCCGAATGCGCTCTACCCACGCCTCCAGAAAATCCAAATATTCCTCAAAGGAGGCAGGAACATCCTCCTCTGACAATCCGGCAGCCTCCCACGCCTCCGGACGATAGGTGTAATATCCCACATAGCACATAAAGGGTACGCCATAGAGATTTCCGTCGCGTGTCAAAAGCTGTTGTATGGGGCCATACATCTTCTCAAGCTCAGCGGAGAGCACAGCGCTGCCCGACAGAGGCGCGCAATAGCTCTTGCCCATCATCTGCTTAAGGTCGAAGCTGCTGCTGGTCATCACGAATGTGTCAAATGGAAATTCACCCGTTACAAAGGCACCGATGATCTCGTCGGTGGAATAATAGATGTTCGATTCCGTGTTCACGGTAATCTCTGGGTGTGTGCTGACAAATGCCTTGTATTCCGCGCTGTTCTTGTCACTTCCGCCAAGATAGAGCACCGTTTCGCCCATGGCGGGCGATAGGGCCGTCAGGCCTAAGGTAAGCGCCAGCAGCGCGCATATCCTTTTTGTTGAAATGGTTCTCAAATGATTCATCCTCCCGGCATAGCGCCGCTGATCTCAGATGATAAAAGGGATTGGGATAAACATCAGCATACTGTGAATAAGGGATGGCGATCATCCTGCCGCCCGCGCTGAAATCACCCCTGGGAACAGGCCAATCCTTATCCCGGGAAAGCCAGTGAGGGTCATTTGAAAAATCATAGAGCAAACCTGCCGGATTGAGGGCATAAAGCCCGCCGTTCGCCTTGATCGATAAGGCAACCACCTGCAATTACCTTGACTTCGTCAAGTGTTTTGCATCCACTTTTTCTCCTATTTGTTTGGATCGCGCTTGGGCTCGCTGATTTGCGCCGCCAGATTCTCCGCCGACAATTGGCCTGTCGAAAACTTTACCAACGCGTCCTCATACATCGTGAACGTTCGCATTGGCGCAAAGCATACTGTGCCCGTATAGTTATTAAGGTCTTTAAGATACCCCGCTGTGACAGTTAAGGGGGAGTAAACCTCTTTTGGGTTGCAGGTTCTGGGCATAACGTCCCTGAGAAGATCCGCATTCCCTGCCCCATTAAGCGCTCTGTCCTTAAGGTCATTTTCCATACGGCCGATGATCTCATTTAGCCACGGGCTGTCCGCACGAACGAAAGATATACTTGCAATTCCCCGCATCAGCTCGGGCTGTCCGCTTGTGGTACGGAAAGGTACGGTGTGGGACAGACCATAGTCCCTGCCCGCGTTGTAACGCTCCCCGCCGCTGTAGTTTTCAAACAGCTGCAGCATGTTTTCGCCCTTCTTGTCACTGGCCTCTGCCACAGAGAGTCGCCTGCCAATATCCTGTGTGCGCTCAAGCAGTGCAACAAACTCAGGCATATTACAATTCAGCGCTTCTCCCGCTTCATACTGCTGCATCTCCCACGTGTTGATCAGCATATCCATCAGCCAATGAACGTAGCGGTTCTTCGCGCCTTTGCCAAAATGGAGCGTATCCGCGACACAGATATTCACTTCAGGCTTTTTCTCGATTCGTTCCATCCACTTTTCCAGAAAATCCAGCAGCTCTGTGTAGCTCTTGGGTACATCCTCTTTCGTCAAGCCCGCTGCATCCCATGCGTCCTGCCGCCAATACATCGGTAGAAAAGTCACGATCCCGTCTAAACCTGGAAGCCCGACAATTTTGCCATCCTCGGTGGTGACAAGCTTCTTGATGTCAGGGCGCAGTCGATCCGTCCACGCACGAATGATCTCGCTGCCAGACAGGTCCGCCAGCAGGCCTGCATTTTTAGGTGCCAAAAAATCGTCACTGCTGGTGTGGAAGCTGTAAAGATCGGGGGCGTTGTCGCTTTTAACGATCGTCATATAGTCGTCCCAGCCGTAGTGGGGCAAGGCTGTCTGTATGCCGTGTTCCTCCCAATAGTCGGTAACGGCGGTCGCTCCGCCCAACCGCAGGGGCGGACGGGTATCCGCCGCCAGTGCAGCCGAAGAAAACGCAATGCATATCATCAGCAGAAAAGTGAAAATGCGCTTCTTAGATTCCTACCTCCTGATAAGGTCAAGCCGGATGAAGAAAGGGTCACATTCGGCCTGCCATAGGTTTATTTCACAGAAACTTTCACCGTTCCGTCGGTCATAATCAGACTGTCCGGCAGTGTTTCCAGCGAGGTCATGGTCTCCAGCCTTACTGTGGGCAGTTCGTCTGTAAATACATGACGGGTCGACAGACTGAGGCCCTCCGGCAGAACACTCCCTTCGCCGTCACAAAGGGTGAGGCTATTAAGCGCTCCCATCGCCGAATCCGCTGTTCTGCCCTCTTTTACAGTAAAGGTGCTGATCAGGTAAATGCCTGTGGCATACTGCTGGGCGTATACGCTCGTAAGCTTCATCCGGCTAAGCTCAGCATCGCCTTCCGGCAGATAGGTCTTTTCGTTAAGCAAGGGAGCCACGGGCAGTATAATGTTCTCACTGATCTGCCACTCGCCAAGGGTGTCCCCCGTGTTTGGGTCGAACTGCGTTACAGACATGTACAGGGTTACAGGCAGCTCAATTTTGACCGACTCGGGTGTTAGAGAAGGCATGCTGAAGTATACGATAGAGCCGTCCTCACTCCACATCGCACCCTCTGAGGGTGAGCCGCCATCATACTTTTGATCTATTTCGACCAGTGCGCGAATGCCATAGAGTGGCATGTTCAACTGCTTGGCGGCATCCAGCCAGCTGAGCCCAGAATCCAGATTGTAGCGCTCAAGCACCATGCTGCTGATGGAATCGACTGCTTCGTAAATGTTCGTATCATCTACGTACAGCACCTGGGAGCCATCTGTGGTATGGACTGAAGCTGAACTCATCACAATGCGCTTGTCTGTGAGCAGTTGATTGAACGTAAAGGTCATGGGGCCGACCGTGAACTTTTGCGGTGTGGTGGCATTCAGCGCTTCCTGCGCAGTCTTGGGTACGGTGACGCCAAACATCTCCCCCAAATAGTCTACCCAACCTAATTGGGTGGCCGCGATAGCGGCCGCCACAGTCGTGAGTATCAGCACGATGGCAAGAACCAATCCAAACGATAGCTTCTTTTCCACTTTGATTTCCCCTTCCCCGCCATTTCGGATACGCTGCGCGAGCCAGGGATCGCCATTCAGACCAGAAAAGCAAGTATCGACAGTACGAACGATTTTTTCCTGCACTTCCTGTTCAGTCACGCAAACCGCCTCCATTCAATGCTTCACGCAGCCTATCTTTTGCTTGTTTTAGTCTGTGAGAAACGGTGACTTTGGAAATTCCAAGTATTTTGCCAATCTCCGCAATCGTCATTCCCTGATAGTAATAAAGCAATAGGACTTCCTGCAGCTTGCTTGGCAAACCCATCATTTCGGCTGCCAGACGGCTATCCTCTTCCCGTGGGACAACAGATTTTTCTACCAGCAGCTCTGGCGTTATGTGCCGGTCCATATGTTTGAACCAGCCTGAACGCTGCATATCGCGGCAAGTGTTGATGGCGATTTTCATCAGCCACGATTTTTCGCTGCATTCCCCACGAAAATTCTCAATGCTTTTATACGCCTTTAGATATGTTTCCTGCACCGCATCCTCTGCCATTGCTCTGTCCTTTAGATAAACATAGCACATACGCAGCAGCGCGGTTTGATATGCTGCCACAAGATGATCGAAATGCGTCTCATGGATGATGTCCGGGCCCTTGACAACTTCCACCTGCGCTTCCCTCCTTACATCCTTATAGACGGATGGAGTATGTAAAACAATAAAGGGATATAAAATTATGTATTTTTACAATCCCAAGAAGAGTGAATTTTGCCGCTCTATCATATGGTTTCTTTCCGCATCAGACAATTCTCTGGTGCCTGATGTATAGCGGCACCCTTTTTATCTTCACTTATAAAACATGCGGCGAAGAGCTTTCCTTCCCCCGCTCTTCGCCGCAGTACACACGTTGGTGTCTTTATTATCATAATCATCTTCATGCCATTGACCTTTTAGGGCCGGTTTTTGCCAAATGCCTATAGCGTTTGACCGTTTTGCTCCATGACGCTTTTATACCACCAGGCTGAATCCTTGGGGATGCGGCGCTGCGTAGCATAGTCCACATATACCAGCCCAAAGCGGTCGTTATACCCCTTGGCCCACTCAAAGTTGTCCATGAAGCTCCACTGGAAGTACCCGGCAAGGGGAATGCCCTCCTCCGCCGCGCGGCGGTATTCCAGCAAATACCGATGCAGGTAATCGATGCGGTTCGGGTCGTGCACCGCGCCGTCCAGGGATACCGCATCCAGGCCCGCCATACCGTTTTCCGTGATCAGAACAGGGGTGCGGTACCGCTCATACAGAAATTTGGGCCCCCAGTACAAGCATTCCGGTGTGATGGGCCAGTCCATGGCTGTTTTGGGCATGCCCGCGGGATGCACAGCTTCCTCCGGGCCGTTCACCCCGGCCTTTATAGGCATGCCGTGGTATACGTTGTGGCCATACCAATCCAGCCCCTGGTGCATGGATGGCAAATCCTTTTCAAATCCCTTCGGCAGGTACTGCCCGTACAGCTTTAAGCCTTCCTCCGGATACGTACCCAGCATGACCGGGTCGCTCCACCAGGAGGTATTCCAGAACCAGCGGCCGGGATCGGGGTTGACGGCAAAATAGGCGCTGCGCGCAGCCTCAATATCCGCCGGGGAATCGGTTACGGGATAGGCGGGGCTGGAGCAGGGCGCATAGCCTACACGGCAGCCCTTGACCTCATCCCGCAGCACCTGAACCGCAAGCCCGTGGGCCTGCATCACCCGGTGGGACATGCGAACTGTGCTTTTGAGAGGCAGCATAAGGCCCGGCGCGTGGTGACCGCTGCCGTAGCCCAGGCCGATAAAGCACTGCGGCTCGTTAAGTGTGAGGAAGTTTTTCACCCTGTCGCCATATGCACTGGCCACCGCCTGCGCATATTCGGCAAACCAGCGGGGGCTGTCGGGGTTCAGCCAGGCACCCCTTTCCTGTAGCGCTTCCGGGTATTCCCAGTGGAAAAGCGTTACCATGGGCGTTATGCCGTTTTTCAGCAGGCAGTCGATC
>JAEWNM010000085.1 GCA_023392755.1 Bacillota bacterium | reverse complement strand
GCATTTATACGCAAAAGGCGTGCATGCGGTTACCTTCCGCATGCACGCCTTTGTGCACATAGGCCGGATATTGCGATTGTGAATAGGAGATCAGATGTTGAACAGTAGCTCTCCGTAGGTGGGGAAGGGCCAGAAATCCTTGGCGACCAATGTTTCCAGCTCATCGGCCACTACCCGGAGTTCTGTCATGGCGGGCACCAGCCTGTCACGGCTATGGGTGGCATGCTCCAGCAAATCCGCGGCGCCATTTTCAGCCATGGCATCGGCCAGCGCCTCAATCTTGCAGGCGAGCGAGTCTGTCAGGCAGGACAGTTTGCTCAAAAGCGCTTCCTCGCAGCTTAAGGAAAGGGAGGGAAGCAGCGATTTCTTGCTGATGGCTGTATCGGCCACGGTCTTTGCATAGGCGAGGGCCGCGGGCAGAATGTCCTTGCGGGCCATATCCAGCATGGTGAAAGCCTCGATATTCAGCACCTTGCAGTAGTTCTCCAGCAGAATCTCGTAGCGGCTGTGGATTTCTGTTTCGCTGAACACCTTGTGCGCTGTGAAGAGCTTCACGTTCTTTTCTTTCACAAAGTAGGGCAGCGTTTCAACGGTGGAAGTAAGGTTCAAAAGTCCGCGCTTCTCGGCCTCCGTCACCCACTCGGCCGCATAATTGTTGCCATTGAATATGATGCGCTTATGGTCCTTTAGCACTTTCACAATCAGGCCGTGCAGCTTGGCGGTAAAATCATCCGTGCCCTCCAGCGCGTCTGCGAACTGCTTGAGCGTATCGGCCACGATGGTGTTCAATACAATGTTCGGGCCGCTGATGGAGAAGGAGGAGCCCAGCATGCGGAATTCAAACTTGTTGCCTGTGAACGCGAACGGCGAAGTGCGGTTGCGGTCGGTGGAATCTTTGGGCAGCGGCGGCAAAACATCCACGCCGATGGTCAGCTCCATCTTTTTGCGGCTGTTATACGGCGTGCCGGTGGTGAGCGATTCCACAATGTCGGTGAGCTCTTCGCCCAGGAATACGGAGACGATGGCGGGCGGCGCTTCGTTGGCGCCCAGCCGATGGTCGTTGCCGGCGCTGGCGACGGATACGCGCAGCATATCCTGATGGTCGTCCACCGCCTTGATTACCGCCGCCAGGAACAGCAGGAACTGCGCGTTCTCATAAGGTGTCTGGCCGGGCTCCAACAGATTGATGCCCGTGTTTGTGGACATGGACCAGTTGTTATGCTTGCCCGAGCCGTTTACGCCCGCAAAGGGCTTCTCATGCAAAAGGCACACAAGCCCGAACCTGCCGGCCACCTTTTTCATGATCTCCATGGCAAGCTGGTTATGGTCGGCCGCCACATTGGTGATGGAGAAGATGGGCGCCAGCTCATGCTGGGCGGGTGCCACCTCGTTATGCTCCGTCTTGGCCAGCACGCCAAGCTTCCAAAGCTCTTCATTCATCGCGTCCATGAAGGCCTGGATGCGCGGCTTGATGGCGCCGAAATAATGATCTTCCAGCTCCTGACCCTTGGGGGGCTTGGCGCCAAAGAGCGTACGCCCGGTGTATATGAGGTCCCTGCGCTTATCCCACAGGGCCTTATCAATGAGGAAGTATTCCTGCTCCGGACCCACAGTGGAAAAGACGTGATTCACATCCTCGTGGCCAAAGAGCTTCAAAATGCGAACAGCCTGCTTGCTCAAAATTTCCATGGAGCGCAGAAGCGGTGTTTTCTTGTCCAATGCTTCGCCGCCGTAGGAGCAAAACGCGGTGGGAATGCACAGCACCTTGTCCTTGATGAAAGCGTAGGAGGTGGGGTCCCAGGCGGTGTAGCCCCTGGCCTCAAAAGTGGCGCGCAGCCCGCCGGAAGGGAAGGAGGAAGCATCCGGCTCGCCCTTGACCAGTTCCTTGCCGCTGAATTCCAAAATGACGGAGCCGCCCTTGACGGGGGAAATAAAGCTGTCGTGCTTTTCGGCGGTGATGCCGGTCATGGGCTGAAACCAATGGGTATAGTGGGTCACGCCCTTTTCGACGGCCCAATCCTTCATGGCGTTGGCGACAATATTGGCCACCTGGGGGTCCAGGGGCTTGCCTTCATCAATGGTCTTTTGCAAGGCACGGTAGATATCCTTGGGCAGCCGTGCCCGCATGACAGCGTCATTGAATACCATGCTGCCAAAGAGCTCTGTAAGATTCGCCATATGGATTGCCTCCTACATGTTTTCATGGCCCGACTGTGTCGGATGATTCACCTTCCTTATAAAGGAAAGGCTAAAAAAGGAGACAAGGGTGCTGCGAGTCTCCTCACAGCGCCCTTGCTGTATGAAGAGCAGTATAGCTGTTCCATATGCAATTGTCAATCCCTTTTTTGGCATCACAGCCATGTTTTTTTCCTGTTTCGCGCCGCGCCGGCAGGGATTGAAATGAAAGTGTGGAACTTGATATTGCAGGAACCCAAAAAGGCCCGCCGCCTCTTATTTGGCCAAAATCAATGAAAGATGGGCGAATATGCATCGAGCACGGGGGACAAAGCTCAAGAATTTGCATGATATGCATCGCATTCATGCAAAATCGAAAAAGCGGGAGATGCGGGTGCCAAGGGTTTTTTAAGGCGGGCAGGCTGCCGCTTTCCCCGTGGGCTGCGATAAAAAATAGTGCTTGGGGAGTAGAAATCACCGGACGGCGTATGCTATAATACGGGCCATCCATTTCTGACCATTCCGGAAGGCGTCAAGGAGGCACGACCATGAATATCACCCAGCAGGAAGTCATCCGCTTCGTGGAGGAAAACGATGTAAAGTTCATCCGCCTGGCCTTTTGTGATCTATACGGCAGGCTGAAAAACATCTCCATCCAGCCAGGAGAGCTGAACCGTGCCTTTGAGGGCGGCATTCCCATTGACGCTGCGGCGGTGCGCGGCTTTTCCGATGTCGTGGGGGGCGACCTGCACCTCAAACCCGATCCGGCCACCCTGTCTGTGCTGCCTTGGCGGCCTCAGTCGGGCCGGGTGATACGGCTTTTCTGCGATTTATACTATCCGGACGGCAGCCCATACCAAAGCTATGGACGGGCGATTCTGCGCCAGGCGGTGGAAAAGGCGGCCCAGATGGGCTATGCCATGTTTGTGGCTGCCAAATGCGAGTTTTACCTGTTTGAAGCGGACGAGAAGGGGCGCATTACCACCACGCCCCAGGACAAGGCCGGCTATCTGGATGTAGCGCCCTTTGACAAGGGGGAGAATGTGCGCCGGGAGATTTGCCTGGCGCTGGAGGCCATGCATATCCAGCCTGAATCCTCCCACCACGAACAGGGGCCGGGCCAGAATGAAATTGACTTCCGCCATGCCGATGCGCTAACCGCCGCCGACCAATTGGTAGCGTTCAAGGATGTGGTGCGGGCCATCGCCGCCCAGAACGGGCTGTGCGCCTCCTTCCTGCCCAAGCCTTTGCAGGAGGCGAACGGAAACGGCCAGCATGTGAATCTCTTTTTATGCAGGGACGGGGAGAACCTGTTCCGGCGGGAGGGGGATGACCTGCCTGCGGAGGCGCTGCATGCTGTTGCGGGAGTACTGAACCGGGTAAGGGAGATCAGCCTGTTTTGCAACCCGCTTCCCAACAGCTACCACCGCCTGGGTGCCCAGGGCGCGCCGGGCTATGTCAGCTGGTCTTTTGGCAACCGGTCCCACCTTTTGCGCATACCCGCCTGCGGTGCGCAGGACGGCCGCATGGAGCTGCGCTCCCCTGACCCGGCTACCAATCCCTATCTGCTGTTTGCCCTGCTGCTGGAAGCGGCACTGGAGGGCATTGTGACCAAGGCGGAGCCGGAGCCGGCCATTACCGGCGCCATTGACAGGGATCATCCCAGCCCGTCGCTTGTGCGCTTGCCCAAAGACCTGGGGGAAGCCATCGCGCTGGCCAAGGAAAGCGAATTTTTGAGCAGTGTGCTGCCGCGGCAGACGCTGTCAGCCTATATCAGGGAAAAGGAGCGGGTGTGGCTAAGCTGGCAGCAAGACCCACGGCAGGTATTCCAGAATCACTTTGAAACCATCTGAAAAATTCGATGGGAAAGAAGGGATCCGCTTGGAAGGCATGACGCTGCTTGTGGGCAGTACGGAAAAAAGCCAGATGCTGCTTCAGACACTGCTCAACGGAACAGGCCTGCAAAAATGCGCTCTTGCACAAAACGGTGCGGAAGCGCGGCGAATGCTGTCCTCCGGAGAGTATTCCCTGGTTATCATCAATACGCCGCTTACCGACGAGCCGGGGATTGATCTGGCGGTCAAGACCGCGCAAAGCTCCCTGGCGGGTGTGATTTTGCTTGTGCGTGCCGAAATGGCGGACGAAATTGCCCAAAAGGTTGATGAGAGCGGAGTGCTGGTTGTGGCAAAGCCTGTAGCCAGGCCGCTTTTTGACCAGGCGCTGCGGCTGTCGATGACGGCCCGCAACAGAATGCTGATGCTTCAGAACCAAAATGAAAAGCTTCAAAAGAAGATTGAAGAGATGCGCATGGTGGACAGGGCCAAATGTGCCCTGATCCAGTACCTTCGCATGACGGAGCAGCAGGCCCACCGCCATATCGAAAAGCAGGCCATGGATACAAGACAGACGAAGATGCAGGTGGCAAGGGATATCGTCAATACCTATGAAATGCTGTAATACTAAAAATAGCTGTGCTTCTTTTTAAGTTTGCACCTATCACCTGCGGGCTGCATTCGCGGCCTGTGAAAAGCCTAAGGGAAGCTGCAACCTCCCCGCCCTGCCGGCAAAGCCGGCCGGGGCGCTTATACACGGGGGACGGCGGCCCACGCTTTGTCCCCCCAATAGCTGCGGCTATACGTAAGACGTTTCATACTTCAAGCATGACAGGGAGGGAGCTCATGAAATTCGCCGGAGTATGCCTCATCGCACAAAGCACCCCCGCACTGGCCAAATTCTATCAAGCGCTTTTTGACATGGAGGGGCACTGGGAAGGGGAGGAGCACGTGGACTTCCCGGATACAGGCCTTGCCATATTCTCTGTCAGGGGAACAGAGGAAATGGCCCCCGGCTCCATGACGGGCGCGGGCAGCGGAAAGGCTGTGCTGTCCTTTGACGTCGCCGATCTGGATTCGCTGCTTGAAAGGCTGCAAGGCTTGGGCACCCAAATCGTCAAGCCTGCACAGACGCATCCCTGGGGCTTGCGCAGCGCGTGGATCAAAGACCCGGAGGGAAACATCCTCAGCCTGCGCTGCCCGGCGGAATAATCACGCCTGCGTGGCCTGAAGATGCCTGCACAGGAGAAGGCATGGGTTCCGCTCATCCCACAGGGTGGGGAACACATCCAGCGGCAAAAAGCCTGCGGACCTGTAAAAGGCACGGGTGGAAGCATATTCTGCGCCGCCCGCCGGTTCCGCCACCGTTTTGACCGTCATGTAGGTGAATCCCTTTTCCCGGTATTTGTCGGCGCTGTGCCTGACCAGCTCCCGTCCGATGCCCTTTCGGTGGTAGCCCGGCAAAACACCCATCACATGAATTTCGCACGTGCAGGAAAAATTTTCCGCAATGGTCAAAAAACCCACGGGAGCACCTTCCTCGTATGCGCACAACAAAAACAGGCTTGATGCCTCTTCGATATAGCGTATGGTAGACTCCTCGATGCCGAACCAGTCCGGAAGCTTGCGGAGAATGGCTTCCGCAATGGCGCTCTTTTCCTTGGGCGAGGTCACTTCGCGAATTTTGAGCACAAAGATCATCTTCCTTTCAAATCGTCAAAAACGAAATGCATTGCACATCCTCCCCTGGGAGTAACGAGGGGCCGCGGCGCCCCGGTTGAAATCGTTTTGGCTGGCATGGCCAGACGGACGGGTGTTTGCACAGCAAACAAAGCAAAGCCCGCTTGCGGTGCAAGCGGGCATGTTTTGCATATAAAAGCTGGAATCAGGCTTCGCCGGATTTGGACGGCAGTGCGCGGGCCACATTGCCGCTGCGCAGGCAACGGGTGCACACGTTCAGCCGCTGGGGAACTCCCTTGACCAGCACGCGAACCTTCTGCACGTTGGGGGCCCAAAGGCGGCCGCTTTTCCGGTTGGAATGGCTAACGTTATTGCCATTCATCGCACCCTTTTCACATACTTCACAAAACTTGCCCATTCAAAACACCTCCTTTGGGGTTTACACACGACAGCGAACCTATTCTATCACCAATGCAATCCGTTTGCAAGCGTTATTTTTCCTGTGCCGCCCGTTTTTCCGGCAGGTTTACCAGGAAGATGCTGGCCACTATGACAAACCCGCCTGCCATCTGCGGCAGCGTGACGGTCTCTTTCAAAAATGCGACGCCGCCCAGTATGGTCACCAGGGGAATCAGGTTGATGAATATGGAGATGGCAACAGGGCTTAAATGGCTCAAGGCAATCCCGTACAGAAAATAGCAAAGGGCGCTGCAGATGATGGCAAGGCCGGCCATGGCAAGCCAGCCGTCCATGGGAATGGGTTGCCAGTCGCCCTTTTCCATCAGCGCAAGGGGAATAAGCGTAGGCAGCGCGAATAGCGCCTGCCAGGCATTCATGGAAAGGCTGGTATGGCGGCTGCGCAGCTTCCGGCTGACAAAAATGTAGCCTACCCATACAATGCTGGCGCCAACTACCAGCAGGTCGCCGGTGATGGACGTTTCCCCCCCGCTCCCGCCGGAGCTCACCACAAGATATACGCCCAGCAGCGAAAGCGCCGACCCTGCCGCCTGGCTTGGCCTGAGCCTTGCTTTCATGGCGGCCCTGTCCACCATCAGCGTCAGGATGGGGATTGCGGCCAGTATCAGCGATGCGTTTACCGTGCTGGTGCGCTTGATGCCCTGGTATTCAAAAAAGTAGTACAGCGTAATACCCAAAAGGCTGGAAAGCACCATGGGCACCACATCATGCCTATCCAGGCGCATCCGCTTTTCCTTGGCAAACAGGGCGGGTACCAGTACAGCGGCGGTCAAAATATACCGAAAGAGAGCCAGCAGCATCGGTGTAAAGCCTACATTCATGGCGTGCTTGCTGGCGATGAAGGAAAGCCCCCACATAACATTGATGAAAACCATGCTGATGTAATATGGCGTCTGAGACATGATGTGCAGCCTCGCTTTCGCAGTAAACAGAGGGCATCATATCACTTTCTCGGTGTGAGTGCAAGACGAGCTTGGCGGCTTGCACGCGCTTGTTAATCAAGCATTGCGGCAAAAGCCGATCCGGGGTACAATAGATAATGAAAAAAGTAAAAAGGATAGTGTGCCATGCATATCGTACTGCTGGCTCCGGAGATACCCCAAAACACAGGGAACATCGCAAGAACCTGCGCCGCCACCGGCGCTAAGCTGCATCTGATAAAGCCCCTGGGCTTCTCCCTCTCCGACAGGTACTTGAAGCGGGCGGGGCTGGACTACTGGCACATGATGGCGTATGAAGTGTATGAAGATTTCGAGCAGTTTTTAAGGGAGCGGCAAGGCGCGCGCATGTACTTTGCCACTACCAAAGCGCCCCGCTCCTACGCCGAGGTGGCGTATGAGACGGAGGATTATCTTGTTTTCGGCTGCGAGACGAAGGGGCTGCCGGAGACGCTGCTCAAAAGCGTGTATGACAAATGCATCCGCATCCCCATGCGGCCGGAGGCCAGGTCGCTGAATCTGAGCAATTCCGTGGCTGTTGTGCTGTACGAGGCGTTGCGCCAGCAGCACTTTCAGGGCCTTTCACAAGCGGGCGAGCTCACCGGCCGCCGGGAGGAACCCGCGCCATGGATGGATTATTTGTAAGCAGGCGGATGGATGCTTCATCCGTTGTATGGATAAGGACGCCGAAGGAGGGTTTGCATGAAAAACTATGATGAAGATTACGATTATGATGACGATATCGATTTTCTGGAGGATGACCCGGAGGAGCGCCGGCTGATGCACGCGGGGCGGTTTCGTGTGGCCGCCGGCGTAATGGATTTTTTGAGCGTGATTGCGGGGATGGCCGTGGTGCTGGTGTTGGTGGCGCTGCTTATCAGCCTGATGAACTGGCTTTTGGGCGATATGGGGCAGATGTTCGCCATCCTGCAAAGAAGGCTGCAATAATCCCATGTTTCCCGCAGGGGCGGCAGTTTGCGCTTTGACAGCCGGGACATACTAAAGCGGAGGCGAACCATGATCACCATTACCTGGGGGGAGCTTGGCAAACAGATTGAGGCGTGTACAGCCTGCGGCCTGAATGCGGGCTGCACCCGCAAAGTGCCCGGGCAGGGCGACCATCACGCGCCGCTGATGCTCATCGGCGAAGGCCCGGGCGAGGTGGAGGACCGGGAAGGGCTGGCCTTTGTAGGCCCGGCCGGGCAATTGCTGACACGGATGCTGGCTGCCATCGGCCTTGCCAGGGAACGGGTGTACATCTGCAATGTGGTCAAGTGCCGGCCGCCACAAAACCGCGTTCCCACGCCGGAGGAAGCATCATCCTGCCTGCCTTTTTTGCGCATGCAGACGGCCTTGATCCGCCCAAGGATGATATTGCTGCTGGGGGCTACCGCCGCGAGGACGATTCTGGGGGACGATGTGCGCATTACGCGTGACAGGGGCAAGTGGTTTGAACGCAAGGGCGTGTTTTTGATGCCCACTTATCACCCATCGGCACTGCTGCGGGACGCGGAAAAGAAAAAGGACGCATGGGAAGACTTGAAGGCCGTAAGGGAAAAGCTTAAGGAACTGAACGCCTATGAGGACCTATGGGGGGAAAACAAGAAATGAACGATGCCATGCAGGCGTTTAGGGGCCGGTGCGCTTCTTTTTTCCAGCCGCTGTGGCCGGGTGAGGACAAGGTTCTTGTCTTTGGTGAAGGGGATATGGACAGGCCGCGCCTGATGCTTATCGGGGAGGCGCCCGGCGAGCAGGAAGTGATGCAGGGGCGTCCCTTTGTAGGCAAAGCCGGCAAGAACCTGGATGTGTTTTTGGAGTCTGTTCATTTGAGGCGGGAGGACATCTACATTTCCAATGTGGTTAAAATCCGGCCCACCAAAACGAGCGGGAAGGGACGCGTCAGCAACCGTCCCCCTTCCAAGGAAGAGATCGGCCTTTTTTTGCCTTGGCTGAAAGAGGAGATTGCCCTGGTTTCGCCGCAGCTGCTGGTAACGCTGGGCAACGTGGCGCTCAAAAGCCTGCTGGGGAAGGGAACCATTGGTGAAGCCCATGGCCGCTTCCACCCCGCCTCCATATCCGTTTCCGGGGGAAAGGCGCGGGAGTATCCGCTGTTCGCGCTGTACCATCCCGCTTCCGTCATTTATAACCGCTCGCTTGACAAGGTTTATGCCCAGGACCTTTATGTTCTGGACACGGCGCTGAAGAAAGGCGCTGCCGCCTTCTGCGCGCAAACCGACAGTTGATGCGGCCTGATGTATAATTGATGCCTTTTTCTGTCCCGGCGGCAAAATGCGTGGTATACTGCCATCATCAGGACAGGAGGAGATCGTATGTTGGATTTTATTCTGACAAACCTTCCCATCATCATTTGTTTTTTGGTGGGCATAAGCCTGCTGGTGGTGGAGGTATTTCTGCCGGGCTTTGGCCTGCCCGGCATATCCGGCATCATCCTGGAGTTTGTCACTGTCTGGCTTACCTGGAACAGTCACGGGCCGGTAGCCGCACTGGGCATGACCATCATCATTCTCGCGGTGATTGCCATTGCCATATCTGTCGCGCTCAAGTCTGCCGCCAGAGGGAGGCTGTCCAAATCCAGCATTATCCTGAACCATGAGGAGAGCTCGGAGGAGGGCTATACCGCCACGGCGGATATGGATGTTTTTCTGGGGAAGGAAGGCACCACAACCACGGTGCTCAGGCCAGCCGGAATTGCTGAGTTTGACGGCGTGCGGCTGAACGTGGTGTCGGAGGGTGATTTTGTGGCCGCAAACACCAGGGTGCGCATCGAGCAGGTGGAAGGCGCCAGAATTTTGGTGCGCCCGGTTTAAACCGTTTTACAGCCGGCGCAGCCGGCCCAATCAATGATAAAGGGATAGAGAGGGGAATGGCCATGGACGCCTACATCTGGATCATCTTTTTTGCATTCCTGGCGCTGGTTCTGCTTACCGTGTTTTTCCGTTTTGTGCCTCTGGGGTTGTGGATCAGCGCGCTGGCTTCCGGCGTGCATATCTCGATAGGCACCTTGGTAGGCATGCGCATCCGCCGTATCCAGCCCAGCCGGCTGGTGCTTCCTCTCATCAAGGCAAACAAGGCGGGCTTGAACCTGACCATTACCAAGCTGGAGACCCACTTCCTGGCCGGTGGCAATGTGGACAGGGTGATCAATGCCCTGATTGCCGCCCAGCGCGCCAATATTGTGCTGGCCTTTGAAAAGGCCTGCGCCATTGACCTGGCGGGCCGCGATGTGTTTCACGCCGTGCAGATGAGCGTTACCCCCAAGGTTATTGAAACGCCCGTGGTAGCCGCCATCGCCAAGGACGGCATTGAGCTTCGCGCCAAAGCCCGCGTAACCGTGCGCACCAACATCGAACGGTTGGTGGGCGGCGCCGGTGAAGAAACTGTAATTGCCCGTGTAGGCGAGGGTATTGTCACCACCGTCGGCTCCTCGGAAACCCACAAGCTGGTGCTGGAAAACCCGGACCTGATCAGCAGGACCGTTTTGAACAAAGGCCTGGATGCAGGCACAGCCTTTGAAATTTTGTCCATTGACATTGCCGACGTGGATGTGGGCCGCAACATCGGCGCACAGCTGCAAATGGATCAGGCCGAGGCCGACAGGCGCATTGCCCAGGCAAAGGCGGAGGAACGCCGGGCCATGGCCGTTGCCCATGAGCAGGAAATGAAAGCCTCCGTGCAGGAGATGCGCGCCAAGGTGGTGGAAGCCGAGGCCGAGGTGCCAAGGGCCATGGCCACCGCTCTTAGGGAAGGCAAGCTGGGTGTGATGGATTACTATCAAATGCAGAATGTGATTGCCGATACCACCATGCGGGACGGCATTGCCAAAGCCAGCGCCCCTGTCACGCCGACGGAAGAGTTGCACAAGAAGTAACATTGCAAGCGGCTTGATATAATGCCCGGCGCGGCAGTGCCGCGCCGGGCATTGCAAAAAGGAGGCGGCAGCGTGGACGGCATATTCGCGATTCTTGTCATCTTTGGCATCGTCAACTCCATCGTCAAATGGGCCAAAAAGCAGCAGGCTTCCCAAAACCGGGACAATCAGGGCGCTGCGCCGGATAAACCCTGGCAGCGCATGCTGGGAGAATTGAGCCAGTCCATGGAAGGGGCCATACCCGGCAAGCAGCAGCCGGTCAAAAGAATTGTTTCCCCCATTCGTGTGCATTCTCCCACGGCAAAAACATGGCAGGAAGGGGAGGGCGGCGGCGAGGGGACGATTTCCGAACAAAGCTCCTTTACCACCATGGCGCCAAGCGTTCAAGATACCGTTCATATAGCTCCTTCGCCGGAGCAGTGGCATGGCAGCATTCCCGGACCGAGTGAATACGAAGCCTTCACCCCGAGGAAGGCGGACGTGCGCGTTGAGGCGGAGCCGGCGCTGTCCGCCCCGGGCTTATCCTTCGGCCGGGATTCGCTGATGCAGGCGGTAATAATGCACGAAATTTTGACAAGGCCACAGGAGAGAAAAAGGCGGTGTAGATACCATTGAGCGATATCCGCGTTGTGATTGCCGATGACGACAGCGGCATGCGCACGGTGATGCGACACATGATTGCCAAGGTGGAGGGGTTCACCCTGGCTGCCGAGGCGGGGGATGGCCTTGCCCTGATAGAACTGGTGGAAAAGCATCGCCCGCAGGTTGTTTTTGTGGATGTGGAAATGCCCGGCATGAGCGGTGTGGAATGCGCCCGCCTCATCCAGGATATGGACCCGGCCACCGTCATTATTTTCGCCACCGCCCATGACCAGTACATGGGCGATGCTTTTGAAGTGTACGCTTTTGACTATCTGCTCAAGCCCTTCAAGGTGGAACGGGTGGTCAAAACGCTGGAAAGGGCCAGGGACCGCATCACCCGCCGGGAAGAAAAACCTCTGCCGCCTTTAAAGCCCCGCAATCAGGCGGCCGCCGGCCGCCTGATGCTGCACCACCGGGACGGGGTCAGCTTTTTGAACATGCAGGATATCCTGCTTGTGCAAAGGGAGGAGCGGGCCACGGTGATTTATACCATTGGGGAAGGCCGCTACGTCACCAGCGATTCCCTGGGGGATACGGAGGCCCGTCTGGACCCCGCCGTATTCTTCCGCTGCCATAAATCCTATATTATCAACCTGAACCACATCAAGGCCATCACGCCTTATGGCCGCTGGACATATGTGGTGCAATTGAACGGCACGCAGCATGACGCACTGATTACCCACGAGAAATATGAGGAATTGGAGCGCATGTTTTCATAAGCAGGCGCAGGCCGGGTTGCGTGGCATCGTATTGCGTTTGTGCGGAGCGGAAGTTTTTCTTCAGTTCCGTTTGTTGTTTTGGCCATAATGTGAAAAAATACCTGATTTCCTTGCCAAAGAAATATCAGAATGATATAATAACATTCAATAGACACGGAAAGGGATTTATTTCCTGCCCATCAGACATATGTCTATGGATAAACGCGCAAGGAGGAGTGCTTATGGCAGGCTATGTTTCGGATGCCGTTATCCGCAGGCTGCCCGGTTACTATCGGCACTTGCGGGAACTGGAAGCGGCAGGCGTGCATCAGATATCATCCCAGGAGCTGGGCAGGCGGATGCAGCTCACCGCATCCCAGATCAGGCAGGATATCAATTGTTTTGGCGGGTTTGGCCGCCAGGGATATGGGTATGAGGTGACAAAGCTCAAAGGGCATATCGGAGAAATCCTGGGCCTGGACAAACGCCACCGGATGATCATCATCGGGACGGGGAACATAGGCCGCGCCGTTGCGTATTACCCGTCCTTTGGCAGGGAAGGCTTTCAGACGGTAGCCATCTTCGACGCTGACCCCGCAAAAATCGGCACGGAGGTCGCCGGCCTTCAGGTGCTTGGCATCGATACCCTGGAAGCGTTTTTGAAGGAGAATCTGGTGGATATCGGTGTGCTGGCGCTGCCTGTGAAAAGTGCCCAGCAGGTTTTGAACCGGCTGGTGGAAAACGGCGTGAAAGGCATATGGAACTTTGCGCCCACAGACCTGCACCATCCTGACGGCGTCACCGTGGTCAACGTGCATTTGAGCGACAGCCTGCAGATACTGTCTTTTAAAATGCTCAGGTCTGGCGCGGAATAATTATCGTTCCCGGCGGCATGGAAAGCTGCCTTTTATGCGTTAATTTGGGTGTAATCACACTTTAGGATTAGGAGCATACACCATGGCGCAAACTCCTTCCAGGATGAATTCTCAGGGCCGGGATCAAGTGTCAAAGCCCCGAGTCGTTCGTGCCCGGAATGTGGCGGACCGCTCCTTTGACCAGTCGTTCCCGCCTGTCCATACAGCCAATCCCGGCCGGGCGGCGGTACATGGCACCTATGAGCGCCGCAATGCCGGCGGTGCCGGCAGACGCGGAGATGGCTATTCCGGCCCGCCCAGGCGGAAGAATACCCATCCGATTTTGTATGCCACGATCATTATGGTCTCCTCCCTTGTGCTCGCAGGCCTGGGGCTGCTTATGGCACCCCAGCTGATGGGCATTTTTTGGAAGGATATACCTAATTACGGGTTCATGAACGGTAGGCTGATGGCCTTTGATGCCTCCCGGATGAATGACTACAAGAACAAGCGTAACTTCATGATGAGGGATACCATCTTTCCCGGCGTATATGTGGACAATGTCCATGTGGGGAACATGACCGTTGACCAGGCCCGCGAAGCCCTAAGCGCCGGCCAGACGCAGGCGGACGGCGGCTTTTCGCTGACGGTGAATATCGGCAACCGCAGGTTTCCCATCAACAGCGAATTGGTGCCCCTTGCCCGGAATGTGGATCAGGTGCTGGAACAGGCACATGCGCTGGGAAGGCAAAACACCACTGCCATCATAAAAACCGTGGTCACCCCCTTGGAGCAGCGTTTGGGCACGACCCAGGAACTGTACAACAACAACGTATACCTGACATCGTCCATGACGTATGACAAGGCGGCGGTGCGCAGCCTTACAGATTCCATGGTCGACTATGTAAACAGGGACCCTGTCAACGCCACGGTGAAGACGTTTGATTTCAACGCCAGGAGCTTTACTATTACCGACGAGGCCGTGGGCGTCCGTGTGGACGGGGAGGCGCTGTACCAGCAGGTGACAGCCAAGCTGGATGCCAGGGAATATGGCCAAACCATTACTGTGACGCCTGAGATCATTACCCCCAAGGTGACCAAGGTGGAGCTGATGAACAGCTTTAAGCGCGTATCCAGCTATACCACCACCACCACCAGCAACTCCAACCGGAATACCAATGTGGACCTGTCCTCCAGGGCCATCAACGGGCGCACGGTGATGCCGGGGGAAGTCTTTTCCTTTAACGAAACGACGGGGCAGCGCACCGAGGCCAAGGGGTACAAGGAGGCCATCGCCATCTCCGGCGGGCAGAGCGTGCCCGATATCGGCGGCGGCGTGTGCCAAACCTCCAGCACGCTGTTCAACGCCGTAGCCAGGGCTGATCTGGAGATCGTGGACCGCAGCCCCCACGCCTGGCCCAGCTCATACGTAGATAAAGGGCTGGACGCTACCGTCAACTGGCCCAATCTGGATTTCAAATTCCGCAACAACAAGGATACGCCGATTTTCATTATCAGCTGGTATAAGGATCGCAAGGTGACGGTGGAGATTTATGGCATGAGCCTGGGCACCGGGGTATCCATCGACCTTACGTCCGATGTGACGAGGACGGTTAGGCCTCCCTCCGATGTCAAGTATGTGCAAAATACCAGCTTGCCGGTGGGAACCAGCAAGGAAACCATAGAGGCCAGAACCGGCTATGTGGTGGACACCTACAAGGTGTGGTACCGGGACGGCCAGGAAATCAAGCGGGAAAAGCTGTTCACATCCAACTACAGGGCATTTCAAAGAACGGTCGAATATAATTGACGATACCGCGAAGCTGACTTGTCATCTTCGCGGATTTTTGCTTTTTGCCGGGCTTCATATGCACATCCCGCTGATTTTCGCTTGCATCTGTGGCCTGATGCGCCTGTTTTGTCAACATGCGGGGAAATATCAGCAGGGTTACAAAGGGGCGGCGGGAGAAGAAAGGCATTCTAACTGCTTCTTCCCGCTTCATATCATCCCCTGCGCTTGACGCGGTTTGTGGCGATGGGATATACTGGGGGCGAAAAGAGGTGGAAGCGTGCGGCGGGGGGATGAAAAAAAGCAGGCCATATTGGACGTGGCGGAGCGGCTGTTTTATCTGAAAGGATATGAGCAGACCTCCGTGCAGGATGTGCTTGACGTGCTGAAGGCCAGCAAGGGCAGCTTCTATCACCATTTCGAAAGCAAATACGCAGTATTGGAAACGCTGTGCGTTAACCGGGCCGGAAGGGCGCTGTCAAAGGCTGAGGAAGCCATGGGTGCGGAAACGGACGGCCTTAACCGCCTGAATGTGCTTTTGCATTACGCGCTGCCTGTCCGCCAAGGGGAGGAGCGGTTTTTGACACTGCTGCTGCCCATGATCTTTTCGGAAAACGGCCGTACCTTGTATACCGGTTATGGACAGGCGCTGGCCGAATCGTTTTTGCCAATGATCGGGCAGGCATTGGGGCAGGCCTTTGCACAGGGCAGCGTGTATTTGTACCATCCCCTGCATACGGCGGATATCCTGATGGCTCTGCTGAACCAATGCTGGTTCTGTATGGCCAAGGCTATCACGGACATGCTGCATAAGGGCGGAACATCGGATCCGGCAGCCCTGATGGAAATATTGCAGTCATACCGCTTTGCTATGGAGAGGATACTGGACGCCCCATATGGCAGCCTGGAGCTATTGCGGCTGCCGGAGCTTGAGCAAACGGTTCAGCATGTTTTGACGGAAACCCGTCTGGAGAGGTAGGCCATGGCGCCGAAGGTTCACGCATGAAAGTATTGGATACAGAGCGGCTTGTGCTGCGGCCTTTTGAGCAGGAGGATCTGCAAGATTTCCATGATTATTCCAAAGACCCGCAGGTTGGCCCCAGCGCGGGCTGGCCGCCCCATGAAACAATAGCCCAGACCAAGGAGGTTTTGATCCGCTTTATGGCGGAGGGCAGCGTTTGGGCCTTGGAGGAGAAGGCCTCCCGAAAGGTCATCGGTTCCCTGGGCCTGCATAAGGATGAACGGCGTGATGGAAACGATGCCATCCGCATGATCGGCTATGCCTTGGGCAGGCCCTGATGGGGGAAAGGCTTTATGGCCGAGGCGGTGCTAAGGGTGCTGAAGCATCTGTTTGAGGATGTGGGGCTGGAGTTGGTGACGGTGTACCACTTCGCAAACAACCTGCGCTCCCAGCGTGTGATAGAAAAGTGCGGCTTCCGCTATGAGGGAACGCTGCGCATGGCCAGCAGGCTGTATGACGGCCAGGTGCTGGATGACAAATGCTATTCCATAACGAAAGAGGAGTATCTTTCGGGCCTGCATGTCAGGCCATGACGGCATTGGGGCATGGAAATCCGCATATTGGGAAAGCGACGGGGATGCCCTTTGAAAAGGGCATCCCCGCACATTTGATTTATTTCTTTTTTGCCTTTGCCCACTTGTCGCTGTATTTTCCACGGGGCGGCTTTCCAGCCCTGGGTATGGCGGCCGGCCCTGCCCCCTTGGGACGGGTGCCCTTATGCGGGGCGGGCGCGTAAAGCGTACGGTCCGGCGGCCTGTCCGCTCCCTTCTCCGGGGCCCGGCTCCGATAACCGCCGGGTGCGACCAGGCAGTTTCTGCCATAGCCTATCAAATCTTCACGGCCGCACAGCCGCAACGCCTCCAGCACCAGCGCATGGTTCTGCGGTTTTTTGAACTGCAAAAGTGCCCGCTGCATGGCCTTGTCCCGGGGCGTTCTGGGCACGAATACGCTTTCCATGGTGCGGGGGTCAAGCCCCGTATAGAACATGCAGGTGGAAAGCGTGCCGGGGGTCGGGTAAAAATCCTGCACCTGCTCCGGCTGGTGGCCCGTATCGCGTATGTATAGGGCAAGCTCCACGGCGGCGTTCAAATCGCTGCCGGGATGGCTGCTCATCAGATAGGGTACCAGAAATTGCTTCAGGCCAAGCTGCTCGTTGACGGCCCTGTACTTTGCAAC
>JAEWNM010000053.1 GCA_023392755.1 Bacillota bacterium | reverse complement strand
GCCGGAAGGCGCGCACAAAAGCACTTCGCCCTCCCTGGAGAGGATGCGGATGATGCAGTTGATGATGGTGGTCTTGCCCGTGCCGGGGCCGCCGGTAATCACCAGCACGCCCTCGTCCACCGCCGCCTGAACCGCCTTGCGCTGCAAAGGGCTGAAGCTGACACTCTTCTCCTTCTCAAACCGCGCTATGGCCTCCTCCGCCGCCTGGCCCTTGCGGTAGGGGAGCGCGGCCATCAGTTCGTGCAGCCGCTGGGCCACCTCCCGCTCGGCATGAAAATATTGGGGCAGGTAAATTCCCTGCTCCTCATCCTCCGTGGGCGAGGAAATCATCTCCCGGCGCAAAAGCAGCTCGGCCAATGCGCCGGACACCAGCTCACCGTTTACATGTAAGAGCTTTATGGTGCGGTTTGTCAGTTCGCCATAAGGCAGGTACACATGCCCACCGGTGGAGGCGGCGTCCTGCAATACGAATTTCAGCGCGCACTTCACCCGGTAGGGGGAATCGGCGGCCATGCCCATTGACAAAGCGATGCGGTCCGCCGTCAAAAAGCCCACGCCCTCGATATCCTCCACCAGGCGGTAGGGGTTTTCCCGGATCACCGCCTGCACCTGGTCGCCGTACAGGCGGCTGATCTTTACCGCCAGGGCCGCGGAAACGCCATAGCTTTGCAAAAACACCATGGCCTGCCGGGCATGCATCTGATCATGAAAGCTTTGGGCAACCTGCGCGGCCCTTTTGGTGCCCATCTTGGGCACCTCCGAAAGCCGCTCGGGATGCTCGCTCAATATATCCAGCGTATTCTTGCCAAAGTGGGCGACAATCAGCTTGGCCGTGGCGGGGCCAACACCCTTGATGAGCCCCGACCCCAGATACCGCTCTATACCCAGAAGCGTGGTGGGCTTGACGATATCGCAGCCGGACGCCTTCCATTGCCGCCCGTATTGGGGGTGCTCCATCCAGCCGCCGGACAAAACGATTTGCTCCCCGGAGGACAGCTCCGGCAGCGCGCCCACCACCGTCACCTTTTCCCGGCCGGCGCGGACCTGCATGACCGTATACCCGTTCTCCGCGTTGCGGTAGGTGATGTCCGATACCGTCGCCTCCAACTGCTCCACTGCCACGCCCCGCTTCCCATCGCTTTTGTCCACCTGATTATATCACAGGCAGGGGGGCTTGACAAAGCGTTCCCCCGCCGCTACAATAATCATGACAAATGTGGAAAGGGTAAGGTTTCACGCATGCGCAAATAACCGTTGTCAACACAATGCCGCTCTGTTTCAGAGCCTTGTTTTGCATCGGCACAGCGCACACGTAAAACATATGCCCTTTTTGTTTTGGCATGTTTTCTATGCGCCTTCCGATGCTGATACGCCGGGAGGTTTTTTGATGTCAATCTGTTATCTCAGCGCCGCCCATCTGGAAAAGCATATCGGGCAGCGCAGGCTGTTTTCCATTCCCATACTTCAAATCAATCAAGGGGACCGCATTGGGCTCATCGGCGTAAACGGCGCGGGCAAATCGACGCTGCTTTCGATTTTGAGCGGGGAAGGCGCGCCGGACAAGGGAGCGGTGAACCGGGAGGTTCCCGTCCATCTGGTGCACCAGTTCGGCGCGCCGGACCAGGGGCCGGAGGCGCAGGCATTGAAGGAATTCCGCGTTGCGGAAGTGGCAGGGCGCGCGGCGCGCAGCGGCGGGGAGCAGACCAGGCTGCGCCTGGCGGAAAAGGATCTGACCCGCGTGAAGCTGCTCTTTTGCGATGAGCCGACAGCCAACCTGGACGGGGAAGGCCGGGCGCTGCTTACAAAAAAGCTCAGCCAATGCGACACGTTTGTGCTGGTCAGCCATGACCGGGAATTATTGAACGGCCTATGCAACTGCATATGGTATCTAAACGGCGAAACGGTGACCGCCTACCCTGGAAACTATGACGCCTTCTTACGCATACAGGAGGTGGAAAAGGCGCAGCAGGCCAGGGATTACGGCCGGTACGTATCGGAAAAGGCGCACCTTACGGAGGCGCTGGATACCGCGGCCCGCAAGGCCTCCAAGGTGAAGAAGGCACCCAGCCGCATGGGCAACAGCGAAGCCAGGCTGCACAGGCGCGCGGCCAACGAATCACAGGAAAAGCTGCACAACGCCAAAAACGCGCTCAAGACCCGGCTGGAAAAGCTGGAAAAGCTGGACCGCCCACGGGAAGAAACCGCCATCCGCCTGGATTTTTCCCTTACCGACCCGCCCCGGGGCCGCACCGTGCTCCGTGCGGAGCATGTGTCCTTCGGCTATGGCAAGCCACTGTTCACCGATGTTTGCTTCGAACTGCCCCTTTGCAGCAAAACGGCGCTTTTGGGGCCCAACGGCGCTGGAAAATCCACCCTTTTGCGCCTTATAAGGGAGGAGGCGCAGAACATACGCAAGGCACCCAAGGCCACGCTGGGCATATTCGGTCAGGAGTTTGAAACGCTGGACATGAACAGGTCTGTGCTTGACAATGCCTTGATGCACAGCATACAAAGCGAAACGGTGGTGCGCACCATATTGAGCCGCCTGCTGTTTACACGCGATGCCCCGGGAAAGCCCGCCCATGTCCTATCGGGCGGCGAACGGGTAAAGCTGGCGTTTGCACAGCTGTTTGTGGGGCCGGCCAATGTGCTTTTGCTGGATGAGCCCACCAATTACCTGGACATCCTTTCCCTGTCGGTGCTGGAGAACATGCTGCGGGAATACGAGGGCACGGTGCTGTTCGTTTCCCACGACCAGGCCTTTGTTTCGGCGGTGGCTTCGCGGCTGCTCATTTTGGAAAACGGCCGGCTTGCCACCTTTGAAGGCACGCTTTCCGGCTACAGGGAAAAGCAAACCGCCAATACAGGCGCGGCCTTTGAACGGACGCGGCTGCAAATGCGCCTGTCCCAGCTGTCCGGCTCCATCGGCCACGCCAGCGCCAAGGACAAGGAAGCGCTGGAGGCGGAATACGCCGCCTGCCTAAAGGAATACAGGGCTCTGGAGAAAGCATAAGGCATATGGGGAACCATAGTTTTTTTGCCAAAGAGCGAAAATCTATTGCATTTTCCATAAAAATGGTGTATCATTTATGATGTACCAAATAAAGGGGGTGCTTCATTTATGAAGTCCATCAACATCCGCCTGAGCCTGGCTGAAAATGTGAAGACGTTCGTTAACGTCGTCAACCGTTACCCCTACGACATGGACCTGCGCGCAGGCCGCCATGTAGTGGATGCCAAATCCATTCTGGGTATCTTCAGCCTGGACTTGAGCAAACCCATCGCCCTGGAAGTGTATGCCGACGACTGCGATGATCTGATGGCAGACATCAAGCCCTTCGTCGCCTGACAGGGTGCGGGCAGCCTGCCGGAGCAGGCACTGCATATTGTCTCAATCCCCCCTCAGCCTTTTGGTTTGAGGGGTTTTTTCCTGTAAATGTATAAGGAAGGTGGTGCCGGTATGATGAACCGCAAAACCCCCGACCTTGAAAACAAGCTGCTGATTCTGCACGCAATTGACCAACTGGGCCCCCTTACAAGCCTGCAGTTGCTGCAATTCCTTGCCGGGCATGATCTGACCGATTACATCACCATGCAGCTGACACTGGGGGACCTGCTTCAAACCGGCCATGTGCAAAGCATGCCCCACGCCTTGGGGCCGCTGTATACGCTATCCGGGGAGGGGCGGGAATCCCTTGCGCTGTTCCTGCGCCGTTTGCCCCACAGCACTAGGTCGCTGGTGCAGCGCACGGCGGCGGAATGGAAGATAAAGTTCCGGCGGGAGCTGCAAATGCGCCTGTCCCAGCTGTCCGGCTCCATCGGCCACGCCAGCGCCAAGGA